>CAYGJE010000019.1:7440-8602 GCA_964350215.1 uncultured Candidatus Saccharibacteria bacterium
AAAAACCAGCTCTAGCAGCGATTGTCGCTACTAGAGCTGGTCTAAAATATTATTCTTTTTTTATATAGCATTTTTGGGATCTTCCCCGTTCAAAACCATCAACACATTGTCTATCGCCATGTCTATCATGGCTTTATGAGCTTCACTTGATGACGCAGCAATATGCGGAGTCAACACAACATTTTCCATCAAAAACAAGTCCTTTGTGATAATTGGCTCATCCTCAAACACATCCAATGCTGCTGCTTTTATTTGCTTATTGTGAAGCGCACTTACCAAATCTTTTTCATTGATCACAGCTCCTCTAGCTGTGTTTATAATATAGGCATTTGGTTTCATGAGTTTTAGATTGCTTTCATTGATAAGATATTTTGTGTTTTTGTTGAGTGGCACATGCAATGTCAAAATATCAACCTTTGACATCAATTCCTCCAGGCCATCCACAAAAGTTATATCATTGTTTTTTTCAAACTCCTCATCTCTAATGCAGTCATAATAATATACTTTGCATCCAAAACCATCATGCAAAATTTTAAAAACATCTTTACCAATATGCCCCAATCCAACAATACCAATAGTATTGTCTTTTATTTCGTCTCCCAAAAACAAATCAAATTTGAAACCATGAAACTCCCCTTTTCTCACAAATCTATCTGATTCCGAAATCCTGTGAGTCAAATTCAAAATCAAGCCCACAGTATGCTCAGCCACGCATCAAGCATTGGCTCCAGGAGTGTTTGTGGCAAAAATATTTTTTTCTTTACATTTTTCAATATCAACGTGATCATAGCCAACCGAAGCTGTGGCAACAATTTTTAGTTGGCCCCCCGCTTCATCCAAAACCTCCTGACCCATTTTGCAACCAACCGTGGTGATCACAGCGTCATATTCTTTCACAACTTTTTTCAATTCTTCACAATCAGACAATCCCTCGTCATTTATATCCACTTGAAAACCACCATCAGTTAACTTAGCAAATATTTCCTCATCCATTTTTCTTGTCACAAATACTTTTTTCATAGTTATAATTTTAGCATCATGGTGGAATATTCCACTATGATGTAACCACGTGGAATTGCGAAGCACTATTCCACTGTGGTAATTTTTAATTTATAGTTTTGACCTTTGTCTTTTGCATTTGCATTTTGTTTAGAATATTAGG
>CAYGJE010000020.1:0-8590 GCA_964350215.1 uncultured Candidatus Saccharibacteria bacterium
CTGGATTTAATGTAAAAATTACAATAGCAGAAAGTATTGCTAAAATAGCTATCACAATCATAAGTTCTACCAACGTAAAACTCTTTTTGTTTTTGTAATTTTTACATTTCATTTTTGTTCTTTTAGAATATTAGGCCACAGGTCCGTTCATAAAAATGAAATTTTTATGATTAGGATTATTAGATTATTAGAACATTGTCTTCCTACTGTCCATGCTTAAACTCCATTACATCGCCATCGCTCACAATATATTCCTTACCTTCCACTCGAAGCAATCCTTTGCTTCGTGCATTTTCAAAAGAACCACACTCAAGCAAAGATGCTCAAGATATCACATTGGCCTTGATAAACTTGGTTTCAAAATCGCTATGAATAACTGCTCCAGCAGCTGGCGCTTTTTCACCTCTATTAATAGTTCATGCTCTTGTTTCTTCTACTCCAGTGGTAAAAAATGTTATCAAATCAAGCAAACTATAACTTCTTCTGATCAAAATATCAAGTTCATTGTCTTCGGTCATCCCCAATAAAACCCTTTCTTCTTTGGTCATGTTTATGGTTTCAAATTCTGATTTTACATCAATTATCAAAAAAGGAAGGTGATTGGTTTCAAAAAAATCAATCAAGTTTTTGTCTATTTCTTCATCCACGCCATTGAGCAAATAAAGGCATGGCTTGTTGGTCAAAAATGAATAATTTTTGAGCTGTTTTTTTTCTGCGTCATCAAAGTCAACATCTCTCACTTGCACACCTTTTTCCAAATTTAATTTTATTTTTTCAAAAACAGGCAAATCTTTTTTTGATTCACTGTTGCCACTGCGTACTTCTTTTTGCAAAGACACCAATCTCTTGTCCACCATATCTAAATCCTTCAAAAGCAACTCTGTGTCCAAAATTGCTTTGGATTCGATAGGGTCCACATTGTCTTGAACATTTATGATATTATCATTTTTGAAAGCTCGCAAAACATATATAATGGCGTTGACCTCTCTAATATGTGACAAAAACTGATTGCCCAATCCCTCGCCTTCATGAGCTCCTTTTATCAAGCCGGCTATATCCACAAACTCCACAACTGCTGATATGACCTTTTTGGAGTTGCTAAATTCAGCCAACTTTTGTAATCTAAAATCAGGCACTGACACCACGCCAATGTTTGGCTCAATTGTGCAAAAAGGATAATTTGCTATGTCTACTTGTTTTTTTGTTAATGTTTGAAAAAGCGTTGACTTGCCCACATTGGGCATACCCACAATACCAACTTTTAAATCCATGTCGTTTTTATTTTAATACCAAATTTTTTAAAATAACCTCTTCTATGTTACCAAACTTTTCAAGGTCAAATTCTTTTTGCCCATTGTCATCATCATAAGATATATCGTATCTTATTTCATAACATTTGTTATCTTTTTTTACAAAACATTCTTTGATAAAAATATCATTTTCATCAAGCACCAAGTCCTGACAATAAAACACATTATCATTGACATCCATTTTATCAAAAAATTGCTCTTGAGTAATATCGCATTTTTTTAAATCTTTTTTGTTTTCCAAAATAGCAACCCCCAATAAAATGTTTTCCGATTTGTCACTAAAAAACAAAGAGTTGATGTCATTGGTAACCAATTCAGCAACATTTTCTTTAGCTATATTTGAGAAATAGGTCTTGTCTATCAAAAAAGTAAAACCTACTTTTTCTTTTTCATAATAAAAACCTTCTTCTTTTTCCAAAAGACCCACCTCTTTGTTTATTTGCTTAGAAATATTAAGCATTTTGGTGGCCTCACCTATTTCAGACAAACCACTAGACATTTCTGATGTTATTTGTTTTATCTCATTTCACGAATTTGATCCAAAAATATTTATATTTTCCGGCTTTGGATTGCTTGCCACATTTTTTTGATTTTTAAACAAAAACACTGCAAAAGCAATCAAAACCAACCATGCAAAATATAAAATAAATTTTTTCATTGATATTTAATTATTATTTTTCATAAAAGGAAACAAAATAGTGTCTCTTAACGTGGAACTCTCTGTCAAAATGGTCACCAATCTATCAATACCAATACCAACACCAGCTGCCATTGGCATACCATATTCCAATGCCTCCAAAAAATCCTTGTCATATGGATGAGCTTCTTTGTCTCCTGCTTTTTTGTCTTCTTCTTGTTTTTCAAATCTAGCTCTTTGCTCAGCTGGATCATTGAGCTCGGACCAACCATTGCACACTTCCAGCCCCTTCACCAATAGCTGAAAACGAGAAGCCAATCTTGGGTCTTCGTCTTTGGCTTTGGCTAGTGGTGACAAATCAATCGGATGATCAATCACAAATGATGGCTCAATAATTTCCACTCTAAATTTCTTAAACACATTGTCAAACATTTTGGCTTTGCTCATGCCTTTTTCTAACTCTATTTTGTTTTTTTGCATATAGTCGGCAAAGTCCTGTTCTGAATTTTTGAAATAATTGAGTCCACTTTTTTCTTCCACAAAATCAATGATTGGAATTCTTTTGAGTGGGAAACTCACTCCTCCCAGCAAGGGCAGCTCATTTTTATCGCCCAAATATTCAATCAAATTTTCAATCAATTGCATTAGATCCTCTTTGGAAGCAAACGCTTGATAAAGTTCCATCATAGTAAACTCTGGATTGTGCTCACGGTCAACACTTTCATTTCTAAAACATTTGTTGAGTTCAAATATTTTGGTGTATCCAGCAATCAAAACTCTTTTTAAATACAATTCTGGAGCAATTCTCAAATATACTCTCATGTCTAGCTCATTTAAATGAGTCATAAATGGCTTGGCTAATGTGCCGCCATATATTGGCTGCAACACTGGGGTCTCCACTTCCACAAAATCAAGCCGAGACAAAAACTCTCTTATTTGAGATATTATCTTTCAACGCAAATCAAAGATTTTTTTGGTGTCAACATTGATAAGCAAATCCAAATATCTTTTTCGATATTTTTCTTCAATATCTTCTAATCCATAAAATTCTGTTGGTATGGGCAATATTGTCTTGGTCACCATTTTTCACTCCAATGCTTCTATTGTTTTTTCATTGGTTTTGGTCACAAACACTTTGCCAGCAACAAAAATAAAATCACCAATATCAACCACTTCTTTAAACAACTCAAAAACTTCCTCTGTCACAGTGTCTTTTTTGATCAACACTTGAATTTTGCTATTGTTTTCTTTTAGATGAAGAAAAATCAAGGCGCCATGTTCGCGAATCGACATCACTCTTCCCACCACGCCAATCTTTTTTTCATCTGCTTGCAAAATATCAAAACCTTCCAGCGTCTCAGCTATAGAAACACTACGTTCCACTTTTTCAGGATATGGGTTGATATTTTTTGCAATTAATTTTTCCTTTTTGGCTATACGCTCTTGTATAATATCATCTAAAGCACTCATATGTATTTTTTAATATTTTTAATTAATCATGGCCCCCATCTATTATAAACACTTGACCAGTAATAAAAGTATTCAAATCAGAAGATAAAAACATAACTAAATGGGAAATCTCTTCTGGTTCAGCGAATCTTTTCAGTCAGATTTTATCAGTTTCCGATTCAACAAAATCAGCAGGCAAATCTTTATTCATATCGGTATTGACTCAACCAGGAGCGATAGCATTAACTAATATTTTCTTATCTGCTAGAATTTTTGCGAAATCCTTTGTCAAAACAATAACCCCTGCTTTCGAAGCATCATAATCCATAGCTTCAGGACTAAAAGCATTAATCGCATTAGTAGACGAGACATTGACAATTTTTGCTCCATCTGATAAAAACGGAATAGCGTGTTTTATTGTTAAAAATTGGCCCACCAAATTAACATTTAATGTTCTACTTCATTTTTCAACGGTTTTATCTTCATAGCTTTCATCAAACGCAATCCCAGCGTTATTGACTAAAATATCGATTCTACCAAATTTACTTATAGTTTCTGCTATTAAATTTTTTACCTGATCTTCTTGAGAAATATCTGCTTTCACCCCAATCACAACTGAACCAATTTCTTTAATTTTTTCAATAACATCTTTCGGCTCTGCTTGGAAATAATTTACAACAACATTGGCACCAGCTTTTGCAAAAGCTAAGGCCGTCGCTCTCCCTATGCCTCTACTCGCACCTGTAATTAATACTACCTTATTTTTAAAATCCATCGCTTGTTTTTAATATTTTGTTAAATCACAAAATTAATCATTTTGTTTGGTACAAAAACAACTTTTTTGATTTTGGCACCATCAGGCATATGATTTTGAACCTTTGGCAAATTCAATGCCAACTTGGTCACAATATCCTGCGAAGCATCTTTATCCACATCAATGGTTCCTCGCAATTTGCCGTTTATTTGTATTGCAATAGTCACATTTTTGTCTATGGTTTTTTCTTCTTTAAACTCTGGTCAAGCAATTTTTTGCACGCTTGAAGAATATTTAAATAATACTTGCCAAATCTCTTCGGACATAAAAGGAGCAAATGGTGACAACATCACTACCAATGCTTTATAAAATTCAAAATCAATTTTAAAATTATTTGAAACGCCTTCTTGGATAAAATTGGTGTATTCCATTAACGCACTAATAGCAGTATTAAACCTCATTTCTTCGATATCTTTGGAAACCTTTTTTATTGTTTTGTGTTTTAGCACATCCAATTTTTCAGTAAAATCTTTGTTTTCTTGGCTTATCTTTTTAGCACTGTTTGATTTGTCTTTTTTGGATTGGTTTTGCAGTAAGCACAAATTTCACACTTTTTCCAAAAATCTTTTGATGCCCATAATGTTGCTGGTGTTTCATGGCTTGGCATCTTCAAATCCACCCATAAACATCTCGTACATTCTTAATGCATCCACGCCATATTCTTTAGCCACTTCTTCAGGGTTCACCACATTGCCAATTGACTTTGACATTTTTTCGCCATCATCGCCAAGCACCAAACCTTGATTGACCAATTTTTTAAATGGCTCCTTTTCACTAACCAAACCAATATCATACAAAAATTTAAATCAAAACCTAGAATAAATCAAATGAGTCACAGCATGCTCTTTGCCGCCAATATAGTAGTCCACAGGCATTCAATATTTTTCTTTGTTTTTTTCTATCAAAGATTTTTTATTTTTTGGATCCAAAAATCTCAAAAAATATCAACAAGACCCAGCTCATTGAGGCATCGTGTTTGTTTCTCTAGTTGCTTTGGCTCCACATTTTGGACATTTGACATTGACTCACGATTTGATATTAGCCAGTGGTGATTCGCCATTTTGCCCTGTTTTATAAGATTTGATTTCTGGCAATTTCAAAGGCAAGTCCTTTTCCTTTAAAGGCACATTGCCACATTTAGGACATTTTATAATCGGAATTGGCTCTCCTCAAAATCTTTGTCTTGAAAAAATCCAATCTCTAAGTTTGTAGTTGATTTTTTTCTTGGCTCCCACAAAAATTGCTATTTTGTCTCGAGCTATTTCCGAAGGCGTGTTATTGAATGGACCAGAGTTTATCAAAACCCCTTCTCCTTCATAAGCACAATTTTCTTTTTCTTGATCACCCCTAATGACCTTGGTTACTTTTAAGTTATATTTTTTGGAAAATTCAAAATCACGTTCATCGTGTGCTGGCACTGACATAACTGCCCCTGTGCCGTAAGTCATCAGCACATAATCAGATACTCACACTGGCACCTTTTCATAGTTTGCTGGATTTATCACATAGGCACCTGTAAAAACTCCTGTTTTTTCTTTAGCCAAAAACTGTCTCTCCAAATCACTTTTTTGAGTTGCTTTTGATATGTATTCTTTTACTTCTTTTGTGTGCTCTTTGGTTATTATTTTGTTTAGTATTGGATTTTCTGGTGATATCACCAAAGCACTCACTCCAAACAAAGTATCCAGGCGAGTAGTGAAAACAGTGATCACTTCTTCGTCGTCTTGGGTCTTAAAAGATACTTCATATCCTTCGGAACGACCAATTCAATTTCTTTGCATTGTTTTGATTTGTTCTGGTCAATCCAACATATCCAAATCTTTTAGTAATCTCTCGGCGTAATCAGTAATCCTAAGCATTCATTGATTTATGCTTTTTCTTTCTATATCAGACCCACAACGAAAACATTTGTTGCCTTCCGCCTCTTCGTCTGCCAAAACTGCCTGACAGCTAGGACAAAAATTGACTGGCATTTCTGCTTCATATGCCAAGCCCTTTTCAAACATTTTCAAAAATGTTCATTGAGTCCATTTAAAATATTCTGGCTCAGTGGTATCTATCAAACGATTTCAATCATAAGAAAATCCCATCATCTCAAGCTGTGATCTAAAATTTTTAACATTTTCTTTTACTGCTTGTCTCGGATGAATGTTGTGTTGCAAAGCATACACTTCGGCTGGCAAACCAAAAGCATCTCATCCCATTGGATGCAGCACATTGTAGCCCTTGCTTCGATAATATCTCGACAAAATATCTGTGCCAGTATATCCTTCCACATGACCAACATGAAGCCCTAATCCAGAAGGATATGGAAACATATCCAAAATATACATCTTTTTCTTTTTGGAATTGTCGCTGGCTTTTCAAAGCTGATATTTATTTTTTGTTCAATACTTTTGCCACTTTTTGTCGGTTTTGTTATGATCGTATTTCATATCCTTTTGGTTAATATATTTTTAATTGTCCTTGATAATTTTTTTGGTTATTTCTTCTTCTAATCTTGAAAGGAAATCAGTGATTGAAAAATTACCGATATCTCCGACCTTTCTTTCTCTCACAGAAATTATTTTGTGTTCTTCTTCCTTTTGACCCACCACCACAATATATGGTATTTTTTGCATTTCGCTGGCTCTGATTTTTTTGCCCAATGTTTCGTTGTCTTTATTGAGCTCCACTCTAATGTTTTTTAGTGCTAATGCATTTTTTATGGTATTGGCATATTCAAGGTTTTTTTCGCTAATTGGCACTATCACAACTTGAGTAGGTGCCAATCAAAGAGGAAAAGCTCCAGCATAGTGTTCAATCAATGTCCCCACAAATCTTTCCATGGATCCCAATAAAGTTCGATGCAACATAATTGGCGTGTGTTCTTTGCCATCACTGCCAATGTATTTCATTTCGAGTTTTGCCGGCAAATTCATATCAAGTTGTATGGTGGTTCCTTGTCACTCTCTGCCCATAGCATCCACTGCTTTAAGATCTATTGATGGACCATAAAATTTGGCGCCGCCAATATCTTTTTTATAAAACAAGTCCCTTGATTTCAAAACTTCTTCCAAAGTTTTTTCTGCCAAATCTCAAATTTTCTTTTCACCAATATATTTTTCTTTTTTCTTTTGTTCTCTCACAGATAAATAAACATTGAGCTTGTTGAAGCCAAAAGCTTTGTTTATACTCAACGCAAAATCCAAAATATTGTTTATCTCGTCCACAAATTGTTCTTCAGCACAAATAATATGTGCATCATCTTGAGTAAAACCACGCACTCTAAGCATGCCATGCAACACGCCTGATTCTTCATATCGATAGCAAGTACCAAGCTCACAATATCTTATTGGCAACTCTTGGTAGCTATGCAATCTTGATTTGTATATTCTAACATGAAATGGACAGCTCATTGGCTTCACATAGTAATTTGTTTTTTCTTTTTTGTCTTTGGTTTCCATGGCCATGCTAGGATACATGCCTTCTTTAAAGGTAGCCAAATGGCCAGATGCTTTTCACAAATTATCCAAGCCAACATGAGGAGTATAAAGATATTGATAACCTCTTTTGCGATGCTCCGCTCTTCAATATAATTCTATTTCTTCACGCACCAATGATAATTTTGGATGTCACAGCACAAGTCCTGGCCCAACATAGTCATCAATAGAAAACAAATCCAAATCCTTGCCCAACTTTCGATGATCTCGTTTTTCTGCTTCTTCAAGCAACCTAAGATATTCATCCAAATCATATTTATCATTGAATGCCACTCCATACACTCGAGTCAACATTTTGTTTTTTTCACTACCTCTTCAGTATGCTCCACTGATGCGATTAATTTTAAATGAATTCAAATCAATTTCTTTGGTGTTTTTGATATGTGGTCCTCGGCACAAATCAACAAAAACTTCTTGATTTTTGACAAGTTCTTTTATAGTGATATCTTTTTTAACTTTCCCCAGTATATACAAATTTACCAAAGAGACCTTATCTTTTTTCTTCATCTTTTTGTCCTTGATCAACATAATTTCGTTTTGATCAGTTGTACCATAGGCCTTCAAATCTTCCAAGAGTTCCACTTTAAAATCTTGCTTCAGTTCCTTAAACAATTTTATGGCATCGCCAATCTTGACTTCTTTTTTCACAAAAGGTAGTTCCTCTTTAATTATTTTTTTCATCTCTTCTTCAATCAAAGCCAAACCATCTTCGCTTATGGCTTTTGATGTTAACACATCATAATAAAATCCAACTTCATTACTTGGTCCAATACCATAGCTTATATTTTTATAAATTCTCTTTAAAGCCAAAGCCATAATATGTGCCAACGAATGTCGCTTCATTTCAAGAACTTTTCCTTCTTTTGACAAATTTTCTTCTTTCATATTTTTAGTTTAC
>CAYGJE010000021.1:0-8097 GCA_964350215.1 uncultured Candidatus Saccharibacteria bacterium
TGACTCCCAAAAAACAAAATCCTTGTTTTTCTTGAAGCAAAGAAATTGTGCACAAGACATTCTTTTTGGGGCAATGTTTTTCAATAGCTCTTGAAACTGCTGCCATCAAACAATCCCTTACCTTCTCAGTTCTTTGTGGAAGATCCAAAATACGAACCTCCACCACAACTGTTTTGTCGGTGTTGCTTTCAAATTCAGGATAAATTATCTTGACCTGGTCCTTGCCTTTGAGCTCCATCTCTGGAATGCTTTCAATGGCAGCTACTATATCTCTGTTAAGCAACTGAAACGATACCCCTTTACCATACACAATGACTACTGGCATCTTTTCTCCTTTCAATGTTCAAATATATTTTAAATACTCTATCATAGAATATGTGGTTTTGCAAATGATGCTCTTGATAGGATTGGGTAATAAAAAAAGGACTTGATCGGCATCAAGTCCTTTGGCGGTTTATCCGAAGTTTCTTTACTTGTCTAAGGGCAAGCTTTGCACAACGATCTCTCCCATCTCTGTCCAATTGCCTTGCTCGTCAAGCAGGCATAAATCTTGGAGCCATTTTTTGATAAAATCTTTTCTTTCTTCTAAGGTCATTGCCAATATTTTTTCTATTATTTCTAGTACTTTTTCGCCAATCCCTTTCTCTTCGTTAAACATCTCTACCTCCTTTGTTTTATCTAAAAAATTGTTCTTTGTATTTTTCAATTTTTTCTTTTATTGACGCACGAACCCCTGGGTCTTCTAGCAGCAAATTTATCATGGATGCGCGATTCTCTATTTTTTCAAATTTTTTTATTTGAGACAAAATAAATACGTCATTACCCACGTTGGACAAAAAACGATTTTCATCCCAAATCAATAGACCGGAACTGTCTTTGTATGTTATATCGCAACGAGCAAAAAATCTAATCATCCAAAAGGCATCAATTTGAGCTAAAAACTCTTCAAAAACAAATTGAAAAACTTTTATTTTTTCTGCCGGTGTGCTTGGGTCCACATAAAAAACATTATTGTCTTTCAAAAAATTTATGAAAGATTTTATATTACTGCCAACTAGAACCACATCATCGCCGAACCTGCAAACATTCAAAATGTCGTATGGATACATGGCGTCCATTATTCGCAATATCGTGGAAACGGGATGTTTTTGAGGAATTACTTTTTTTATTTGTGTCAAGCAAAAAGAAAATATATCCCTGCTTAAAACATTTGCTGGCTCTCTGTTTCTGTCGTTATGTATTGAAAAATAATTGCCCCATATTTGAATTTTGGGGCCAAAAAATTCCATAATTTCACAATAATCTTCTGTCTCGAGTGATTGTGCCTGATCAGCCATCTTTTTTAATACTTCTTCCATGTATTTATAAAAACCATTTTTGTCACTTGGACTAATTTGGTTGTTTAAATAATCTTTTTTCATCTTTTTTCCCCTTTCAATGTTCAAATATATTTTAAATACTCTATCATAGAATATGTGGTTTTGCAAATGAAAAGCCCCTTGTTAAAATATATTAATTTTAACAAGGGGCGCTTTAAGTGTGCTCTAGATGACCCAAGGTTGTGCTGCTGTTAAAAAGTCACGAACCTTTTTTAGGTCAAAATAGTCACCATATTTAGCTCCTTCACTGCCAAAAGCTGTTCTTAGCAGTGTTTCGGCGTCTATCCAAATTGGACTTGGGCCGGTTTGTTCAAAAATCTTGGGAATTTCATTTGCTAGATTTTCAGGAGAAAGCCCGCCCGCGTAACCGCAATATATATCGGCAAGCTTTTTGGGCCAAACATCTGGCAATATTCCTGCTCCACTAGATTTATCAAATAGTGGCACGGCGTCAATATTGTTTGCTCTCAGGGTATGGAGAATGTGATCATTCACGCCATCCATCTGAACAATAATGGTTTTGCCAGGTAGATATCCTTTAATGATGCCCACACACTCGCTTTCAAGAAATTTATGTGGTTCGCCATGAAAATTGAGTTGAAATCTTTGAAAAATTTCCCATATTGGGTCTAATTCTTCAAAAAAGTCCCCTTCACCCACACATAATTTTCTTACCCACTCACCGCAAATATGCCCAGACAAATTAAAGCCCTTGCGACCAAACGGAAGTGACCCTGCTAAATTATGTAGCTTTTCAAGCCAGGACCTCGAAGGATACCTTATTGCTCCAAAATGTTTTTTTGACAATAAGATTCCAAATTCCGCAAAAGAGTAATCGCAAGAAATTTCGAGCAATTCCCTCAGAACATTTCGGTCATCTGCTCCAGTTACTGTGACCGTTTTTATAAACTTTTCCATAAACCACCTTCCTTTATTTGTTTTCAAAATTCAATATACTTTCTTTACTTTAGCATATTTTTGGATCCAGCACAAGACCTCTAAATGCTAGGAGGAGAAAATGGCTTGTGCATGATGTTGACGTGGAGAACTTTATATGTTATAATAAAACTAGTAAAAAATAAACAGGAGGTCATAAATATGACTAGAGACGAGCATCTTAAAGGGTGTAAAGAACGAGCGATGGAATATGTAAAAAATGGGGATCTGCCTGCCGCATGGTCATCTATGGTTTCGGACTTGTTAAAACATGATGAAACTAGTAATCATCCTGCAATTGTATTGGGGACGATGATGATGGCTCAAGAACTTCTAAACACACCAGATGAAATGAAAAAATTCATTGAAGGGTTCAACTGACCTCCCCCTCGTAAAATCGTTTAGTGGCAGCATAAGCATGCTGCCACTTTTTTAAATTTTCTGATCAACCAATAATAAAAGCCGCTTGTTTTTGCACAAGCGGCTAAGAACCACGAACTAATTATCCCTTTCCCATGTCGTCGTCTATCTTTAGGTCAGTCAAAATAAAATTACCGTCATAAAAAGTAATTAGAATTTTGTCTAACCGTAAAGACCTATCGGAGGTAAAGATGAGAAAACTCTTTCCGTTATAAAAATATTCAATGTCAATATAGAAAAAGTCATCTTTCAAAACAGAGATTTCTTTTGGTACAGCGGGTAGCTCAATCACTCCCCTGTTCACAAGGCCATGTCGCGAAGGTATTATGGTCACATTGTTTTTAATAATAACGCGCACGCCATCCTCTCCAAAGTATAATGGCGTATGCTGACGGATAACTTCCTCTAAAGATATCTTAAAAGAATCTGATAAAACCGGACTTGGAGCTACCATGCCTAGTTTTTTTAGCATGCTTATTGTTTCTATTGAATTATTTTCGAGGAAAGCAAACTTTTCAATAGATATTGTTTTGTTGTCAATGATGAATTTTACTTCTCCGGAGGATCCTAAGTTTTTATAGCTCGTCCGAAGAAGAGCGTATTCATCATTGACAATATCAACACTGACCTCACTTGGGAAAGAAAGCTTGTCGATGCCTGTGATGGCACCCTTTTCTTTTGGGTAAATTATTGTTGAAATAACGAGTTCATTGTTTTCAACTAGTGATGGTATAGAAACAATTTGTAATGGGGGTGTTTTTGCAACAGACGGCTTGACTATTTGACACCCAAACATCATAACTGATGACACAAAACACAGCATAATCACGAAAATCTTTTTGAACATGTTTCTCCTTTCAAAGGGCAAATTTTATATTAGTATAGCACAATAAACATCATTATGCAAATCACGCGCGGCCCGCCTTCGCAAGCTTAGGCGTTGCGGGCGGGCCACTCCTGTCAATCCTAGACATGGCGGGTAGACCACTCCTGTCAATCCTAGACATGGCGGGTAGACCACTCAACTTCTAAAAATATAAAAAATCACTTTGTGTAAAGTGATTTTCTTTTTTATCTTTGCTCCGCGGGTAGGACTCGAACCTACGGAATCCTCCTTAACAGGGAGGCGTTGTACCACTCAACTACCGCGGAGCTAAAAAAACAAACTAGATAATATTGAAAGATTTTAAAGAATTTACGCACATACTTGCAACGAGGCGTTGTACCCCTAACTAAAATCAATCATGATTTTAGACGGGCCATTTAAAACTGTGGTTTTAAATAGGCACTCAACTACCGCGGAGCAAAGATAAAAAACCTAAATTCTTTTTTTAAAACAAATACATCTTATCAAAAAAAGTATGAAAAATCAAGAGTTGTGTGTTTTAATAAAAGAACGCCGATTTTACGTATCGGCGTTCAAGAGATCTTTTAGTTCATACAAGTTTGCGATATTTGTATGACTAGTTGAAGACACTTTCGTAATTTTAACTCCAAAAGGATCTTCGTTTTCATTTTGATGGGGCAACAACTTACTGTCACAAAGATAATATGTTTTGCAAGAAATGTTTTTTTGTTTAATGATATCTAGAAACTCTGCACAATCATCAACAAATCCATCCAGCATTTTACAATGCTTTTTTAAATTATCTTCTTTGTTGTGGCCCTTCCCGTCTGAGAGCAGCACCGTTGGGTTTTTGATCTTGGTGACTTTTTCTATCTGCCTTATTGTGTATATCAGCCATCTTTTTCTTCTGGCTGAAATAAACACAATTTCTATGTTTTGGTTACTGGCAAATTGAAAAAATTCTTTTGACCCTTCTGTGCCTTTAAAAAACAAACCACATGTGGCCATTACATACCACACAAGATCATAAAACAAATGAAAAAACTTTGTTCGTTTTTTTATTTTCAGCACTTTTGCCAAAAACTTTCCAAGTTTTTTAACATAGTGAAAAAACACCATGCTTTGGGCCACTGGCCCATCGATATCAAACCCGATAACCATTATGGTTTCTTTCTTCAGGAAAGTTAAAATACACCATAATAACTAGGAATCCCGTTTGAGATGGAGTGTATTTAAACCCCTCTGGCAATGTTCCCGCAAAAAGCTGATATATTTTTTCTTCGCGAACACTATGTTTAATTCCAACCATGTCCATTACAATTCCAGACACTTGTGACTGCGCACGCGAAAAATCCTCTTCTGATTTAGGAAAAAAGAATAGCTCGATCATTGTTTCAGACCGCCCTATATTTTTCCTTCTAACTTCAGACAATCCTTCAGAAAAATTAGCTGCCACAATATTGTTAATCGCGGCAATGGCTTGCAATACTATCATGGACAACATATCGCACCCCTTTCATTTTTTAATATACAGATTTTGTTATTATAACATACTTTTTTTGATATTGCAAGTTTTTTTGACAATAGAAAACAGCCAGTAAAACTGGCTGTTTTAAAAGATTATTTAGTGTCTTTTTTGACCTTTTTCTTCACCACCCGCTTCACAACCTTTTTAACGATTTTCTTTACTTTTTTCTCGGTTGGTTTTTTAGGTATAAAGTCCTCATCTTTTCTTATTGTTTTTATTATACCTTTGGTGATAAAGAATACTATGGCAATAATTATGCCTGCCAAACTCATAATTTTAAGTTTGTCAGCTGATGTTAAGTCAAAAAATGTTGGACCAACATATCCTTCCACTTGTCCTTTTGGAGTGACACTAAGATGAACATCTCCTTCGGCAATTATATTGTCGTCTCTAAAGATTTTGTAAATAGCCGGATAACTACCTGCTTGGATATATGCTGGAATACGTGCAGTAACTCACTCAGTGGTAAAAGGTTTAACTCTTGGAACCTTTGTGGTTTCAATAGTATCAATAATTTCTGTTTTGTCGCTGTTATAGATCACCAACATAACTTTGGTTGGGGATGCTTTTACATTACCTTTGTTTTCAATCTGCATGGAAAAGTTAACTATTCCAGGAGGATTGATAAAGCCAATTTTGTATGCCTCTTCGATATCTTTTATTTTGGTACCTCTAATTCTATAATCGATAATCTTCATGGCTACAACATTGATATCCACGTCAATCAATATGCCAAATGCCAAAGACACTTGCCCTGCTTCGGCCTCTTTCAATGATTTTGTGGTTATACGAATTGTACCTTTATATCTTCCAAACGATGCGTTCATAGGAACGTCCACAAAGAAAGTAAGTGGGAATTTTTCTTCTCCTTTTGGCAATATAAATTTATTGCCTTTGTCAATCTTTAATCAGCCGTCTGCGCCTGGAACATTAAATTCCACTTTGGCCTCCAGGTCTTCTTCCGACTCGGATCTGATCACATATATTGTTTGCTCAAATACAGACCCTGGAGCAAGCCCAGCGTTACGAATATATGGTGGCGATATTCCTAAATCAGCTGATACTCCTTTTGGAAACAAAGACAAACATAAGATTCCCAAAACAAGTAATGATACAATCTTTTTGACGTTCATATTTTGTTTTTATTAAATATTAATTAATTATATTTTATCAAGAAACGGCTTCTCCAGTAAGACCAGTGATAGTGTTGGTACCACTATAAGTTCCGGTTTTTTGAGCTGCCGGAACACGCAAGACCCAATAAGTTGACTTGGTTGGAGTGAGAGCTCCTGTTTTTGGTTTTGCCAAGTTAAGTTCGACTTCTGCAGGCGTTGTTGTAAGTGCAGTACCAGCCGTTCATCCTTGAGCTGAAGTAAGATTATACTTTTGTTGGCCCACTGCTATACTGTCGCCTCCTGAAGTCATGTTTGTACCTGATAATTGCTGGTCAACGCCAACATTACCTCTTGCTTTCATGACAGTTGATCCTTCGCTAGAATCACCGCCTGGGTTCAATGCACCATAACTAATAGAGGCGGTGGTGACTTGATAAGATAAGAACATGTCTACTTCGTTGCCTGTTGTGGATTGTACTAGGCCAGTATTTGAAGCATCATCGTCAGTTGCTTTTACTGTGGCCAATCAATTTTCAGCTGCATAAGTAGCACCGTTTACTGTTGGGTCAGCATTGTATGCCAAAGGAAATGTACAAGTTCAAGTTGAGTCAGCGTCAGTTGCTCCACTACATGACCCTACGTCTTGAGTACATACTGGGCTTCATCCTGCATTTAAACTAACATAACATTTGTCAGTGTCGTAATCACCTGACGCGTCGCAGTTTGCTGAAGTAACTCCAGATCTAAATACATTTAATTCTATAGCTGTTATTTCATCAGTGCTAGTGGATGTTTGACAACTGTTGTTGTCCACTACGGTGAATTTGACTTTAAATCCTGAAGTGGTGCTTTCTGGGCTTGTCAATGTCATGTTGCCTGATTCATCGGTATCTAAAAGCTGAATAGCTGAACCACTAATACTAGGAGCGACATTGTTGACTGTTAAAGTTGTGTCTGTGCCGTGTGAACCTCCGCTTGCTTGAACTCCAAAATTATCAACTACATAAACATAGGCACTATAGTTGGCATCAGGATAAACCGATGGCAATGTATATCCGCATGTTGGGTTGGATGCTACTGCACTTGAGTTACATCATTCACCACCAGTGCAGGCAGATCCTGTGAATGCAGCTGTTTTACAAACATATAGTTTGACTGTGGATGAAGTGTCTGTGTCTGATGCTGTAGTGGTTCAAGTAACTAATTGACCTGGATTTTTGCCAGAGTCATCTGCTGCGACTGTGAAAGTTGGAGGATGGTTAACAAAAAATGGCGAACCACTGTCTCCTGTTCCCTGGCTAACCGTGGAACATCCTGTGGCATCACAAGCATACGCAAATCAAGCATTGGATCAGGCAT
Organism: uncultured Candidatus Saccharibacteria bacterium; assembly: GCA_964350215.1. Taxonomy (GTDB): domain Bacteria; phylum Patescibacteriota; class Minisyncoccia; order UBA6257; family JAKLIH01; genus CAYGJE01. The sequence continues at coordinate 7,585 of CAYGJE010000021.1, forward strand.
CACCAGAAGCAGCTGTGTGCTGACAAGTTGATTGTGACCCTGAATTAACAAATGATCCGGTACATCATGTGTCTGGTGCTCCGCCATCACAAGCAACTCCCGAAACGCCGGATGTTTTACAGACCAATATTTTTCATTGGTCGGTGTTGGCGTCAGTGGCAGTGGCTTGAAAAGTAACTGTGCCAGCAATAGCTGTGGGTGCTGCGGCAGTGGAAGCAGTTGATTCAGCTGGACCAGCAGTTATCACTGGCACCACATTTTGAATTTGAACCGATGTTGTTGCAGAATCGGCTTCGACTTTTGGCTCCTTATAAATTAAAAAATTAATGGCAAAAACAATACCAATAATTATAACAGACGATACAATAAAAAATTTTTTCATGCTTTTTATTTAAAAAATATTTATATAATATTTTATTTTATTATTAATAGTGTAATAAATTTTTTAAAAAAAGTCAATCATTTTTTGAAAAAATACGCCGCAAATATTTGCGGCGTATTTTTAGTAAGTGC
>CAYGJE010000022.1:0-5875 GCA_964350215.1 uncultured Candidatus Saccharibacteria bacterium
TGAGATTTTTGGTAATTGTGTTTCTGGTGATCTCAAAACCACTGCCAATGGATCCAGTAAAGCAAATGGCGTCAACTTTGTTTAGTATGGCAAAATAGCTACCAATGGTTTTGCGTATTTGATAGCAAAACATTTTGAAAGCAAGAGTGCATTTTTCGTCCTTCTTTTTTAAGCCATTTAAGAGTTCTAGATAATTTTTGGTATTGGCAATGCCAAAAATGCCTGATTGGTTGTTGAGTATTTTGTTTAAATCATCGGCAGTGTAATTGTATTTTTTCATTAAATAAATCAAAACACCTGGATCAATATCGCCGGACCTTGTGGACATCATTATTCCACCTAGTGGAGTGAAGCCAAGAGAAATGTCTATGGCCTTCCCTTTTGAAATGGCGCTTATTGAACAGCCACCACCAAGATGGCAAACAATGAGATTACAAGATTGTTCTTTCTTTTTTAAAATTTTGCTGGCTTCAGATAAAATATATTGATGGGATATTCCATGAAAGCCATATCTTTTTACGTTTTGATAGTAGTATTTTATTGGTATTGCAAAATGTTTTGCTTCGTCGTTGATATCGGCAAAAAATCCAGTATCAAAAACAGCAATATTTTTTGTTTTTGGTTGGTTTTTGATGCAAAGTTTTATAAAAGAAATATTGTAGGGATTGTGAAGCGGAGCTAGACCATTGTATTTTTCTAGCTTTTTGATGTTTGAATTTGTGATGATCGTGGGGTTGATAAAATCATCGCCTCCATGGACCACACGGTGTCCGAAGTGTTTGATTTGGCCAAAAGAGTTGGCTTTGGCAATTATTTTATTGAACAAGGCCTCTTGAAGAATTTCTCTTTCTTTGCCTTTTTCTTCGATATCAAAAGTTTCGGTATCAAGGGTTTCCAAGTTTTTGAAATCAAAAATTTTGTATTTTAAGGACGTTGAGCCAGCATTAAAAATTACTAGCAGTTCTTTTTGGTTCATGTAGTTTGTTTAGTTATTAATTTAGTAAAACAATGGCAAAGTTTAGAACAGATGCAAAAGAAATTCATAGTAAATATGGCAAGATAAGATAGCCAGCGGTCTTGTTGACCTTGTAGAAAAGATTACACATGATAGCCACAAAAGTAATCAACAAAACAATGTTGATAAAGGCCCAAAGAGGTTTTTGTAAAAAGAAAAACATAAACGATCATAAGTAGTTTAATAAGAGTTGATTGGCATATAGTTTGAAGTGTATTTTTTTGAAACCTTTGTTGGTCCATACCAAGTAAAAAGCAATAGCCATCAAAATATATAGAAGAGTTCATACTGGGGCGAATATTCAATTTGGTGGATTGAAAATTGGCTTGTTGATTGTTTGGTATCAGTTGCCAACTCCGGGAGTGGTGACTGATGATCCCAAAAAGGCAATCAAGAAAGTCATGGCAAACGATGCAAACAATTTTAGATATTTTTTCATGATTTGTTTTTATTAATTTTATTAAAAATCATTTTCATCTTCACTGTCATCTTCTTCGCTAGTGTATTCTTTGAGCGGTTCGTTTTCTAATGAAAAGGATTTGTAGTCAACAGTTTCATCGGCAAAAGCATCTGGAGAATAGTGTGCCTTTTCTAGATTTCTAAAGGTGGCACACCTGTCTTCAAAGTATAGCTTGATTTGGCCGGTAGGACCATTACGATGTTTGGCAATGTCAATAGTGGCAATGTTTTCATTTTCAGGGGTTTTTTTCCAACGATCTTCTCTATGGATGAGCATGACGACGTCTGCGTCTTGCTCGATAGAATTTTCTAGAATAATATCATTGGCAACAAAATTATGAAGACCTGGCACAGTAACATCAAAAACCTCTTCGACTTTTAATTTTTTGATAGAGACCACTTCATCTCAAATTATATCAGAATTGATCATGTTGTCGATAATAGGAGATTTTAGTATTTGGGCAATTTTTTTGATCATGGTTTCGCTGATGCCAACTTTGAATAAGGCCTCTTTGCTTTTTCTGGTGTTGAGTAGTTGTTTAAATTCTTTTCAGCCGATGTTTTTGCTTTGCATGACTGGTTCGATGATTAGCTTTCATGCTTCGCAAGGTCATAAGTCAATGTTTGGATTGGCTACGATTTTTTTGACTTGGCTAATAAGATCTTTTACTATTTCCCCTCTTTTTCCATAGCAACCAACCAGCTGCAAGAACTTTAAGTGCTCTTTGCTGCCGTAAATAGTAATATTGTAACAAGGACGATAGTTGCCTTTTTTTGTTTGTGTGAGTTTGCTGCGGATGCCTAATCGTAAAAGTAAGTGTTTGACTCCTCATGCCAAATCATAGCTAGTGGAAGAATAATATATTGCTGGCTGTTTGTGATTTTTGGAGGTAGGTTTTAAGCTTATATTGCCGTCAGTGGCTCAAAGATGTTTTAAAAACAAAGCAATGTTTTTGTCATCCAGTGTAAATACTTTGGAAGGTATTTTTTTGTCATAAGAGTGAGCACGTTCAATATTTAAAGTTTCAAATCATGTTGTTATGGGATTGCAAACATTGTGTGTTAAATGTTGTGGGCTGGACAAATAAACATGTCATCAGTTTTTTTGTTTGACGATGTTTGGTTTTATCTTGAATAGTTTTTTGGCTGTCTTGGCTACTATTTCGATGTTTTTGGGATCTGCACTAGTGTAATGATATGGTTGTTTTGGTAAAATACAACCATCACCAAGCAAATGAGCCAAAAGAATAATTTCATCTTTGGTGAGTTCATTTTTTGGATGAGATATATTTAATTTTCGTGGAGTGGCCACAAAATCACCTTTTGATAGTTCGTCCAATCTAGTTCAGCCGCTTACTTTTCAAAAAGGATGGTTGCTAGAGGCCTTGATGGTGTTGCCGCTTTTTAATTTTAGTTCGTAGGTCATTTTTTTGCCACTTGAAAATGCTTTGCTGATTGGTTTTGAAACCAAAGACCAATCATGATTTAGAGAGTGTACTTGTATTTTTTGTTTTGAATTGACTAATGTTTTTATTGGGACTAGCTCGCCGGTGTCAGATCTCATTATTAAACTATCGCCTGCCAAGCAACCTGTTTCACGCAAGTCGGATAATTTGGGTATTGGTGGGGTTCTTTGCTCTACGCTACGGGAAAGTTGAGATAGCACCAAGACCGGCACGTTTAATTCACGCGCAATGATTTTCATGGTTTTGGATATTTCACTGTATTGTTGTACTGGATTACTGTAGCTAGATGAAACACCAATGAGCTGAAGATAGTCGATGATAATTAGATCAAGTCCTGTTTCGGCCATCAATCTTCTGGCGCGAGTGCGTATTTGAAGAGCTGTGAGACCTGGAGTGTCATCGATAAAGATGGCTGCTTCTGATAAACGTGAAAAAGCATCGTGCAATAATGCAAAATCATTGTCTTCTCCTTGTGTGGAAAGACGACCGTTGCGGATGTTGTAGAGGTTGACGTTGGCTTCTGATGCAATTAACCTGTCGACTAGCTGCTCAGAAGACATTTCTAAGCTAAATATGGCAACTTTACTGCCAGCGAGGCCGCTTTTGCGGGCAATGTCTAATACAAAAGATGTTTTACCCACAGAAGGTCTAGCACCCAAAACAACCATGTCGGATTTTTGCAAACCACCCAATAAATTGTCTAAATCAACAAAACCAGTGGTGATGCCACGAAGTTTGCCTTTGTTTTTTTGTAGCATGTCTATTCTTTCAAAAGCATCGGTAAGACCAGATTTGATATCAACAAAATTTTTGTCAACTTTTCTTTTGGCTATTTGGAAGATAATTTGTTCAGCTTCGTTTAAAACCATATCAATATCGTCGTTTTCATTGAGGCCTAGACGTCCGATTTCGTAGGAGGCAGCAATAAGGTCTCGAAGTATTCTTTTGCGATGGATAATTTGAGCATATTCTTCGCAATTGTAGGTGGCAGGAACTTTATTTAGTATACTGGCCAATGTGCTGGCTCCGCCAACATCGTTTAAGAGAGTTTTTTCTTTTAGACGATTGGTGACAGTCATGATGTCGATTGGTTTGTTATCTTGAAAGAGTTCAATAATCGTTTCATATACTACCCTGTTTTCGTAGCGATAAAAATCATCTGGCAAAAGAATGTCAGCGATTTTGATGATTACATTTTTGTTCATCATGAGAGACCCTAGTATTGATTCTTCGAGTTCAATGTTTTGAGGTGGCATTTTGCCTTCGGCCTCGAGTGTTTTAAATATTTGAGAGTCGTCTTTTTGAAATTTTTTGTATTTGTATTTTGGGTCAGACATTATTGTTTTTTAGAAATGGTATAAAATGTTTGATAATCATTGATTTGAAAACCAAGATTTGAAATGGTTTCTCGTATTTTGTCTGATAAAGCAAAATCTTTTTTCTTTTTTGCTTTAAATCTTTTTTGAGCTAGTATTTTTATTTTGAAAGGAATTTTAGATGTTTTTCTTTTGACTATTTTGAGATCCAATACTTTATCAAAGTCAAGTAGAATATCTAAAATTTGATTTGGTGCAAACTGAAAGATATTTTTGTTGATTTCATTGATAAAACCTCAAAGGGTTTCTAGCGCCTTTGGTGTGTTGAGGTCGTCATTGAGGTGATCAAAAAAATCAGTTCGATATTTCTCTAGAAGTATTGCGTTGTCAGAGTTTTTGATTATTTTGATTTTTTTGAAAATGGCTAATTTTTTGATGGCTTTGATTTTGTCAGCAAATTCATAAATGCTAAAGAGCGCGTTTTGCGATGATGTGAGAGCTTCGTATGAAAAATCAGTTGTTTTGCGATAGTTGCTGTTTAAAATAAAATATCTAAGAGCAAGTGGATGATATCCTTTGTTAATCAAATCAACCAATCTATCAAAGTTGCCAGTGGATTTTGACATTTTCTCAGAATTTTTCAATAAAAAGCCAATATGCATTCAGTACTTTGCAAGGGTTGTGTTGTTGAGAGCCAATGATTGAGCAATTTCGTTTGGGTGATGTACTGGGATGTGGTCTACTCCGCCACAATGGATATCGAAAAGTTTGCCTAGATGTTTGGTGGAGATGGCCACACATTCAGTGTGTCAGCCAGGAAAACCAATTCCTCAAGGTGATTTTCATTCCATTTGTCTTTTTTCATTTTTAGGCGAAAATTTTCACACTGCAAAGTCAGTTGGATTTTTCTTTTCGTTGGCATTTTCTATGCGATCATCAGATTTGAGATTATCTTTGTTTTGATTGAATAGGGTTTTGTATTCTTCGACTTTTGATGTGTCAAAGTACATACCGTCGGAGGTTTTGTAGATATAGCCCTTTTTCTCAAGTTTTTGAATCAGAGTGATTTGTTCTTTTATGTTGCCAGTGACAGTGGCTACTATGTTTGGGCTGGTGATGTTTAGTTGCTTTAGATTTCAGAAAAAATCTTTGGTGTAGAAATTGGCAATTTGATAAGCGCTTTTATTTTCTTTTTTGGCTTGTTTTTCTATTTTGTCGTCACCAATATCGCCATCAGAAGTAAGATGCCCGACATCGGTGATGTTCATGGCATGTTCCACTAAAAAACCATTGTGGATTAAGTTTTTTTTGAAAATATCTTCAATAACATAGGTTCTTAGATGTCCGATGTGAGTGTGGCTGTAGACAGTTGGTCCGCAGGTGTATAATCCAATTAAAAAAGGTTTACTAACTGGTTGAAAATCTTCTAAATTGCCACTTAGTGAGTTGAATATTTTTAGAGGTTTCATTTAGATAAGCTTATTTTTTTTAAGATAAAAATAGATTAATAAAGAAGGAATAAGCGCTACCAAAAATACAATGTATGAGTCAAAACGTCATCCCACAAAAGGAAGTGACACAGTGTTTGTTTGATATCAGCTAATGATAAGCAATGTTGG
>CAYGJE010000022.1:5975-7856 GCA_964350215.1 uncultured Candidatus Saccharibacteria bacterium
CAAAAGGAAGTGACACAGTGTTTGTTTGATATCAGCTAATGATAAGCAATGTTGGTCAAGCCACAAATGATATTATGGTGTAAATTTTGGTGAGAGCATCGATGTTGTTATTGATTAAGGTGTACAACGTGTCTTCGATTGACTTCAATAAATCATTGTGATGTTCAATATGATTTCAAACACGATTGCTGTCGTTGATAAGATCGAGCAAATATGGTTTGGCTTCAGATCCTCAGAATTTTTCACCTTTGTAGTCAATACCTACCAAAGAGTTTTGAAGTGTTAAGAAAATTCTTCTAAACGCAAGGATGTCTCTTTTGGCAGCTAATGTTTCGTAGATCAAGCCCTTGTTGCCTTTTGAGTTTTTGTTTTGAAAAACTTTTTCTTCAATGGATAAAATTTTTTCTTCGATGTGCTTTAGTTGTCTTCTAGAAAATTCTAATAGTGATTGTACGATATAGTAAAATGTTTCGTAAGTATTGGCGCCAAGCATGGTATCTTTTTCGGACTTGTTACAGATTTCACAATTTTCGATAAATTCATTTAGTGGTTCTAAAAGATCAGAGTATTTGATGGTGATAATGTAATTTTTGAAAACGATAATGTCTAGCTCTATTGGTTTGGAAGTTTTGGCTTCTTCATCTCAGATTGGGAAATACAATACGGCATAAAAGAAATCTTTGTAGAATTCCATTTTGTTGCGATGTGAGGGCATGCTGATTTGGTCAACGATAATCTCAGGAATTTTTAGCTCGGCTTTTAAAACATCCAGCTCGGCTTGAGTTGGCGATGTTAAATCTATTCATGCAACTTTGTTGCTGAGTATTTCTTTCATATTTGCTTTTGATATTAATGTTGTAATTAGAATATATTTTAGCAATTTTTTAAATTTTTGTCAAAGGATTTTATGCAGAGGTTTTGCAATGTTTTTCAACAATTTAAAACAGCCCACAAGTGGGCTGTTTTGTTATTTGATTGACAGTATTTTGATTTTTGCTTGTATTTGACGATGTCCAATCTTTTTGTGATATCTTGTTTTGTTTTTGTATTTGCGGATGGTCAATTTTTTGCCTTTTTTGACTTCCAAAATGAGTCCTTTTACTTCGCCTTTTTCCACAGTTGGCTTACCCAAATTGACGGCATCTTGATCGTAAGTTAGCAAAACATTGTCAAAAGCAATCTCCTCTTTTTCATTGGAGTTTTTGATTTTTTCAACATAAATAACGTCATTTTCGGCGACTATGTATTGTTTTCCGCCTGTTTTAATTACAGCTTTCATAAGAATATCTTTATTATTTTATTACAATTGATATTAACATATTTTCAATGAAAAAGCAAGTGCTGGTGTTTTTTTAAATATTGTGGAGAAAAAGCTGCAGCGACAATATAAAAAATAAGAAATAAACGACCATACTGCTAAAGCTCACAAAAACAAAAAGAGTTTCAGATAGGTTTTTAACAGTTTTTAGAAGTATTAAGTTGAAAAAGTATAATATTCAGGCACCCATGGCCAAAGATATCAAATTATTTTTGGTGCCCAGATAGTCGCCAAATTTATTGATATAGTGGAGAACCAATGGCACATGATTGGAGTTTTTTATGAAAAGGATGGCCAAAAGTGTTGTGGCCAAAATCATAATCAATAGCGAAACGACATGGTTTATTTGTTCTGTTCTTTTGTTCATAGTTTGTTTATTATACTGATAAGTAGCCCTACGGGGAATCGAACCCCGATTGCAAGATTGAGAATCTTGCGTCCTAACCGTTAGACGATAGGGCCAGAAATCAATGACCTAATACTCTAATAATCTAATATTCTAAACAGAATGCAAAAACAGGATGCAATGACCCCTAAACCTTTAGAAAGCTTTCTAAAGGACG
>CAYGJE010000023.1:0-5635 GCA_964350215.1 uncultured Candidatus Saccharibacteria bacterium
AATTTCCCCATAAAAATCAAGTGTTTGTTTGCTAATTTTCAAACAATCTTTTTTGTTTGAAAATTCGCAATTCAAACACTTGAACCCCCACACTCAGACCGTGTTATTTTAAAAAGAACGTTAAAACAACCTAAAACAATTTGCAGAAGAACTGAGTGTGGAGCGAAAGCGGGGTCAAGTATCCTTGCCAAAAATTTTTTGGCAAGGATTAGGAGCAAGTGTTTGTTTGCTAATTTTCAAACACCTGCCCGCTTCTTTGAAAATTTTGAAAAAATTTTAAAATGGCGGGATCATTTGCATTCGCAAATCAGTATTTGTAAGTACTTGATCCCGCTCAAAATGTTACAGTTGGCGCCAAAAATAAATAAACAATATTTTCAACAAAAAGATATGTCAAAAAATAATCACAATCTTTTTGAGGCGGGGCAAGTGTTCATGTACTCCTTCATTTTTGATTTGCCTTTTGGAACACAGAGCATAAGTTCTCCCCCTACTTTATATAAAATTTGTTCTTTAAACTAGACAAAAAATAATCTCTTTCGAACTCCACAATATCAATTTTCTTAACATTGTTTTTGATTAAGACCTTATCGCCTTTTTCTAGCGAAAAAAGATTTTGTCCATCACTAATAAGCAAAACGTCTGCTGGCACCATATTTGCCCCCTGCTTTATTTTCACAATATCTTTCTTTCTAAAATCAATGACATCTAGTGTTATTTTTTTATCTTTGGATACCACCAAACTTGGAGTTGGTATATTGTGATCCATCAATTCTCTCAAAATCATACACTCGATATTTGGCATCACCAATGGCCCATGAGCCGACAAGTTATAAGCTGTTGATCCAGTTGTGGTGGACACCAATGCTCCAGTGCCATATATATTTTGAAACGGAAATCCATCAATTTTGACATCCAAATTGACCATGCCCAGCAAACTCTGCACCACCACCTCATTTAACACATTGTCTTTAAAAACCACTTCATTGTTTCGTATTACTTCTGCTCTAATCAAACTGCGTTGACTCACAATATAGTCACCCTTTAAAAAACTTGTCACTGCTTTTAAAAAATCTTTTTGATTGCGCACTGATGTCAAAAAACCAACCTTTCCCAAATTGAGCCCCAAAAACAACGAATTGGAATAGTTATAATGCTTTGCTGCCCTAATCATCATGCCATCACCACCCAACACAAAAACAACATCTGGGCTAGCACCAACAAAAGTAATGGTTTTGTTTTGACGAGCAATAAAATCTTTTATTTCTTTGGCTCAAAAACTAGCTTTGCGGTTTTTTTCATTGTAAAAAAATCCAACACTTTTTATAACTTTTCTCATATTTGTATTTTAATTTGTTTTAAATAGCATATCAAAAAAATTACAAATAAAAAACCACATTTACAACAAATGTGGTTTTATCTGTTTTTGTGCATCAATTTGACTTTTCTTTTTATGTCTTTTACTTGCTGTATAAAAAACTTTCCTCTCAAGTCCTTTCTGCGAAAGGACGCTGCTATCACAATGGCATTTACCATATGAAAAAACAAATTGCCAAAGAAATGAAAAATCAACATTTCGCACCTCCTTTCCTTTTTTAATTATCTAACAAAATTATACCATAAAAAATGCTTAAAAGCAAATACCTCAAAAAATTGTTTATTGTGTTGATTTTTGATATACTATACAAAACAAAATAAACAAAGAAAATGCGCGTATCCCATTCATCACTTGAAACTTTCAAGCAATGCCCACAAAAATACAAATTCAATAAAATCGACAATTTATTTGAGCCCAAATCAGAAGCTGCTGTTTTTGGGACATATTTGCATTATGTGTTGCAATGATTTTTTGAAAACGACCCCCACAAAATCGGACTAAAAGGACTGCTTTCATTCTACGAGACACACTTCAGCGAGATAAAATATTTTGACATCAAGGCCAACAAAGAAAAGCCACTAAATAGCTTCAACTTTGATGAGGGCATTATGATGCTTAAAAATTTTTACCAAAACAACAATTTCCACGAGCTCACAGTATTGGGGCTCGAGTCCGATTTTGAATTAGAAATCAAAGAACCAAACGACAAATCACATATTGTGTCGGGCATCATTGACCGTATCAGCAAAATCAATAATCACTATGAAGTGGTGGACTACAAAACCGGTAAAAGATTGCCTTCTCAAAAAAACGTGGACGAAAACAACCAGCTCTCAATATACGCTCTTGCCACCATCAACAAATGACCAAAAATTGACCTCGACAAGCTCAATTTGTCGCTATATTTTTTGCGTCACGGCGAACAAATCTACACCAAAAGAACAAAAGACGATCTAGAAAATACAAAACATCAAATACTCAAGATTATCAAATCCATTGAAAATGAAAAAATATTCCCTCCCAAGCCCACCATACTATGCAACTGATGTGGCTACAAAAACATTTGCCCTGCCTTTAGAAACTATCACCAAAAAGAAACCCCCAAAGACGAGGCCAACATCAAAGACCTTATCAACAAATATTTTATTCTACACGACAAAAAACTAATACTCGAAAAAGAAATAGACCAGATCAAATCGCGCGTAGATAATTTCTTAATCACCAAAAATCTTTATAAAGTGGAAAGTGAACAAGGTCTTTTTGAAATCAATGACAAAGATATTTGTTCTTATACCTGAAAAGAAGTCCGTGCAATTCTCCAGCCACTTGGCAAATGAAGTGGGCTAATACGAGTGGACAAAGATGCATTCAAAAAAGTTATGCGAGAAATCCCCGAAGACATTCGCAACCAAATCGAACAGTGCAAAAATATCAACAAACAAATCAAAGTGGTCACTGCCACCAAAATAAAAGACACCAAACTCTTTAAAGATGGTGATATCAACAAAAACATCCAAAGCAAAATCTACGACGACTTCACTGATTTTTAAATTCTACACAACGCCCACACAGTGGGCGTTGTTTAATAACATTTTTCTTGTTTTATATAGCCAGCGTCTATCGCTTCCTTTTCTGTTTCAAAAGTCAAAAGATTGGCTGCACTCAAATTTTTTGCTAAAGAGCATCCCTTGGGGTAATAATATTTGCCCCTGCTGCTAGCCACAAATCCAGCGCTTTCCAAAACTTTGTTGGCTGTTGCTCCCTGATTACTATCAGTTTTCAAATCTTTTATATCCACAACATTGCCATTTATCACAATAGAAGGCCTTTTTAAAAATCTCCCACCCATTATCAACCCAGCTCCAAAAGCCAAAAAAACCAATAAAATAACGATTATTTTGGATTTTATTCATAAACCTAACACCTTTACAAATTGAGAAAAATTTGATAGAATATATCTCATAACAATTAATAATATAATTTTTTAAATACAAAGATATGGCTACTAAGAAATCTGGTGGATCTACTGGTCTTGGACGAGATTCCAACCCAAAAAGATTGGGACTCAAGCTTCACGACGGAATGCCAGCCAAATCAGGCAATGTGATAGTAAAACAAAACGGCAACAAATTCTATCCTGGCAAAAACACCAAAGAAGGTAGAGATTGCACAATTTATGCAACCAAAGCTGGCACAGTAAAATTTACCACCAAACACAAAAAGGGTTTTCAAGGAAAAACAAAAAAAGTCAATGTTGTAAACATTGACTAAGAAATATCATCTTTGATTTCCACTTTCACAGGAACAACAACATTACGACCCAAGTCGATTTTTATTGTTGATGTTCCTTTTTCTTTTATGTTTTTTTCAAAAATAATCTTGGCTGCCTCCGGCAAAGTTATTTGAAAATCTTTTTTGAGCCCATCTATTACTTGTTGTTTGCTCAGTGATCCATAGGCCTCTTTGCCATCTTTAGCAAACTTCAAAGTAGCCACCAAAACAATATTTTTGAGCTTACTTTCTAGCTGTTTTATGGCATTCAAAATGTTTTCATTTTTTGTGTCTTTTTGTTTTTTAATGTCTTCTGCTTGCAAAGCCAAACCTTTTGATGCCACTTTGGCAAAACCCTGTTTCACCAAAAAATTGTGGCCATAGCCATCTTTGACTTGTTTTACTTCCCCTTTTTTACCAAGACCTTTTATGTCTTTTAAAAGAATAACTTCCATATTTATTTGATTAATTTTAATAATTCGTCGTATGCTCTTTTGAGCTGAATATCTTTTGTGAGATCTGATTTTTCATATGTGCTGCCAGTATTGTCAACATCTTTAACCTCCACCTTAATATCAGGCACAATTCCCTTTTTGCTTATATTGATGCCTTTTGGTGTCAATCAATAAGCGATAGTAAGTTTTAAAAAGTTGTTGTTGCGAATAGGCATAAGCTCTTGCACGCTGCCCTTGCCAAAAGATTTTTCGCCCACAATCAAAACGTTGTTGTTGTCTCGTAATGCACCTGCCAAAATCTCTGCAGCTGAGGCAGTTCCTTCGTTCACCAAAACCACCATCTTGTGGTTCCTAAGCTCGCCATCACGATTGGCTCTATATACTTCATTTTCTTTTTTACCACCAAAATCTTCAATAAGCAAAGATTGACCTCGTTTAAAGAAGTATTGACCCATATCAATATAGGCATCCAAATATCCACCTGGATTGTTTCGCAAGTCAACAATAATACCTTTTGGGTTTTTTTCTTTTATAAGCTGTACTGCTCTATCAAACTGAGCCAAAAGTGGATCATAGAAATTGTATATTTTTAAAATAACAACGCCATCGCTGGTCTCTTCCATTTCCAAAGAAGGCACGTCTATTTTGTTTCTAGTGATATTAAAAACTTTCTTTTCATAGGTGGCTTCTCTAAACACAACTATATTAACCACTGTGCCTTTTTTACCTCTTATCAATTTGACCACTTCATTGCTAGTGGCATCCACAGTAGACACTCCGTCTACTTCCAATATAATATCACCTGGCTTCAAACCAGCTTTATAAGCAGGAGTATCTTTTAGTGGTGACACCACTACTACTTGTCCATTTCTTCGGCTAATCTCAGCACCAATACCGTCAAAAGAACCTTGCAATTCGCTATTAAGCTCTTTGTAGTCCTCTTGTGTTAAATATTCAGAAAAAGGGTCCTCTGTTGAGGCCACGAGCCCACGAATAGCATTTTCAATCATTTTTTCATCAGTAACTTTTTTACCGTCAATGTAATCATTTTTGATGCGTGATCAAATATCTCAAAAGACAAATCAATTGCTTTCGGATTTTTGATTGGACATGCCAAAAACATTTTGAGTAGATCAAAAGTTAATTTCTGTGCCACGATTGATGGCATCTTTTAATCCCTTTTTGTAACCATAGTTTTCCACTACCTGAGAAAATATCATCATAATCACAAAAATACCAAAAATGCTTAAAACATTTTTTCATGTTATGTTTTCCTTTTTTCAAGTAAAAAACGATTGTTTTGATTTGGTAATAAAAGAAAGTTTTTGTTCTTTTATGATGCTTTCCTCAATATTGTTTTGTTGATTTGTGTCCATTGCAAAAAATTTAATTTTATTACACTTATCAATATAAAATTGTGCCGAAGGTGGGGGTCGAACCCACATGGATTGCTCCACACGATTTTGAGTCGTGCGCGTCTGCCAGTTCCGCCACTTCGGCAATAAAATAAAATGTGTTGTATCTTTGAAAA
>CAYGJE010000023.1:5735-7815 GCA_964350215.1 uncultured Candidatus Saccharibacteria bacterium
GTTAGATAGGTCTGCCAGTTCCGCCACTTCGGCAATAAAATAAAATGTGTTGTATCTTTGAAAAAGTACATATAATGGACAAGCACGACTCGTGCGCGCCTGCCTATCGGTAGGTAAACCTGCCTTACGGTAGGTAAACCTGCCTGCCGGTAGGCAGGCCTGCCTATCGTTAGATAGGTCTGCCAGTTCCGCCACTTCGGCAATAAAATAAAATGTGTTGTATTCTTTTGAATACTATAAGATTTTAACACATTTTATATTTTTTTTCAACAACCAAAAACCTCAACATTTAAAAGGACTTTTTGTCAAATAACATTTCTGCTTCGTTTATCAGCTTTGAAATATTGATACTGCCTGGTGCATTTTTAATCAATTTTTTCTGCACATCCTTATTCAACAATTGCTTAGCCAGTAATACGTTTTGCTCATACAACTGTCCCAACGCCAAAGCATCCACTGATGGAAAAATAGTTACTGGATACAAATCTTTGCCGTCAATATAATATTCCAAGCCACGGTCTTTTGGATATTTTCATCCCAACAAAGCCACTCCATAACAATTGGCAAAAACCACTGCTTTTGAAGTAAATTTGGTGTTGGTAATTATGGTTCTTTTAACATTATATTTTTTGGCCAAAAATGATTGTGCCAATCTCCCTTCCTTGAGATCAATAAAGCTAGCATAATTTTCCAAAATCACTGATACCGATACTCTGCTTCCTGGTTGATTGTGATATTTGCACTCACCAAACGAAAACTCTTTTATGGCCTCTTTCCAAAGCAACACGTCCACTTCAAAATCAGTACAATGCCCTTTCACTATTTGATTGATTTTGGTCTCATAGCCATATTCTTTCAACACCTCGGATACATATTTTTCAAACCAATATCCTGATGGCCCAAGTTTCACAATAGCTTCTTTCAAAGTATATTTCATGCCGCTTGGCGGGCTTATTCTCATCAATATCTTTTTGACCATGGCATATATTTTGGCACTACTGATGTCTTGCTTTACATTGCTGATAACCTCATCAGCCACTTGCTTTGCCAAATTTAAACTAGCACCACTACGCTTGGCGCTGTTTAATATTTTTGATCTTGACAAAAGTTCTCTTTTACCAAAATTATTGGTAACATAAATTTTAGGCCTCATAATTATTGTTGAATAAATAGCTTTCCTTGATTATCGAGCACAAAAACATCAACTCTTCATTTTCAATTGTTTAAGTCCAATTGTTCTTCCACTGAAAGATCTTGTGGCAATACTCCCACAAATTGATAAACCGATTGCTTTTCTTGATCAATTTCAAATCTAAGCATAGCATCTTCATAGTATCCTTCAAAAAACCATGATTGATCTACTACTCCGTTCTTGTCTTTGATTTGTAATCATTTTAAATCTTCTTTAGCCAAATCATATGAAAGCATGGTGTATCTAATACCAATGCCTGGATAATCTCCAAGATTAACCAATATTTCAGGGTTGCCATCAGCATCCAAATCAACAATTCTTTCCACTCAAGGAAGTTCTGGCAATGTTTCCTCAAAATACTTTTCTTCGCTTGGACTCAATGTTAAAGATTGAAAATCCTTCAATACTGTATTGCCGGTGATGTCTGATCCATAAATAAACATATTACTCACAATCTTTCTATCAAAGTATGACTGGTCATTGCCAATAAACACCACTAAAAATTTTTTGTTGTTAAACGATATCACTTCTTTTTTGATATTGACATCTTCCACAAATCTATCCGAAATAAAACCCAAATCACTTAACGTGATTTCTTCTGGATTTCATTGTTTTTGTGCCTTGTCTAATTTTGTGGCATCTCTAAGCACCACAAAACCAAATTGCAATGTCAACAAAAACACAATGATAAATGACACTGACAAATAAAATTTAAAATTTTTCATATTTCAAAAAATTATTTTATTAATTATTGTTGTATATATTGTAACCAAAAAATTAAAAAAATGCAACCAATTTACAGCCCAAAAATTTTTCTAACATCATCAGGTATTGGCACCTCGTTTCTTGCCTTTGTTGTGCCAGGATATTTTCAAGCACTAATCACAA
>CAYGJE010000024.1:0-7771 GCA_964350215.1 uncultured Candidatus Saccharibacteria bacterium
AGTATTAGTCGTAGACCCGTCCTTTAGAAAGCTTTCTAAAGGTTTAGGGAATATTGACTTTTTATTTAACCACCCTCAAAAATATTTGTGACAACGATCCGATGAACCAAATGCCACCGATAACCACCAAAACTCAATTTGGCAAATTCAACGCATAAGCTGGTTTTATCTTGCCAACATCTTTGGCCTTTTTATACACAAACAATATGAGCACTCCGACCAACCCTCCCATAATACCTCCCGCCAAAGACATCAAGTCATCCACTTTATTTGCACCTAGTATCAAAAACAACAGCGGCAAAAACATTGTTATCAAAACGCTAAAAGTATTATTTATTTTGAAATCCGATTGAAGCATTTCCTTGTAGTAAAATGAAAAAGCCAAATATCCAGTGGTGATAGCCAAAATACCAATCACTGCTCCCAACAAAACCATTGTAGGACCAAAAAACGGAGCTAGCCCCGAGATAGCATCCAAAGTTGTGTTTGCTTTTGTGAGCAAGCTAATAGAATTCATGAACAAGAAATACAAAACTGCCACAAACACAAATCCAAGTATTACTGACCTTTTGAAAACTTTTTTATCGGCTTTTTTATTTTTTAGCAAAGCAAACATCAATGGCATGGCCACCAGCCCATCATAAGCAAAAAACATAATACCATATGACACATAAAAATCTTTTGTAAAAAGCAAATTTGAAATATTAGCAACATTACCAAAGTCAATTTTAAACCCTGTCAACACAGAGACCGCAGCCATCAACCCAATCAACACAAATGTTAATATAAAATTTATCTTGCTCACATTGGCATATTTAAAAAACAAAAACAAATTCAACAAAAGTCACACCGCCACAAAACTATATGGTTTTAGATATACCAAATTTTGCAAAAACAAAATCTGAACAAAATTGTTGACCATCAAAATAAAAATCAATAAAGAAAAAGCCAAAGTAAAAATACTTGCAAACCCAAAAAATCTTTTAACTGTTTTGCCCAAATATATACCTGCATAGCCCGGTAATTTGTAATTGCCTTTGGTGCGTAAAACAATTTCTCCAAACACCAAATGCAACACGCACACCAACACCATAAGCAAAACCAATCAAATATTGGTAATCAAAATACCTGATCTAATATTCACATATGGCAAAACAAAAATACCAGCACTAACAATCGTCCCAACCAAAATGGCTGTTGCTTCAATCATTAGCATCAATTGACCTTTTTTCATTATTATTTTTTATTTTATACTAAAAATATTTTATCACCCACGTTTACTCTTCCTTCCATCTTTATACCAATAGTGGCACCAGTTTTTGCAGAATCAATGTTTTGACGATCAACTTGCATTGAGTCAATGGTCTGAGTAAAATCAACATTTTTGCCCAGTACTCGCACAGTGTCGCCAATTTTCAAATCATTTTCCAAATAGATAATCGCCACACCAATCTTATCAAACACATGGGTGATTTCTCCAACAAGCTTTTCCATATTGCTTTGTTGTTTTTATTAAATCGACCTTTACTTTTTACAAATTATTTTTGGATGATTTCATTTGCGGAGGAATGTAGTTGTGGTCAACAGGCAACACAAAGTTAAACATGCTGCCTCTTTTTTCAATGGAATCCACTCAAATTTGACCACCATGATTTTGCACAATATTTTTGGATATATAAAGCCCCAAACCAATGCCCGAAGTGTGCGATTTGAGCACGCTAGGAGATCTATAAAACTTATCAAAAACCTTTTCTTTGTCGACAGTATCCATGCCAATACCAGTATCTTCAATACTAATTTTGATAAACGGCTTGTCCACAATTTGTTGTATTTTGATCCTTACTTCGCCATTTGTCACATTGTATTTGATAGCATTATCCACCAAATTGGTAATCAATGTTTTGATTTTGTCTCTGTCCATCACAAACTTTGGCACTTTGAACTCAGGAGGATAAAACACAAACTTTATATTTTTTTGCGTCGCTTTCACTGTCAACGCTTTTAACACCTCATTGATAATTTCTATGATATCTGCCATAGCAAAAGTATAATCAAATTTGCCATCTTCAATGCTAGCGGCTTTCAAAAGTTCGTCAATCGTAAGCGACATTTCAGTTAAAGCATCCAAGCTTTGTTTTAAAGTTTTTTCTTGCACCGTGTTGATTTCTCCCAGTTCTTTTTTATACAAAACTTCCACTGCCCAGGTAATGCCAGTCAATGGTGTTCTGAGTTGATGGGCTGCCACGGTGATAAAGTCGGATTTTGTTTTTAGCAGTTGGTTTTCTCTCGTTCGGTCTTTGATTATTTTCACAAAACCAAATGATCGATCATATAAGTTTTGAACTTTTGAAGTCACTATCTCCAAAATATATTCTTTGGGCTTAAACATTTTTATCATCACTCTCGAAGGACCTCTATTGTCAGACATCCTGGTCATTTCTGGAGCCAATGAAGGGAATACGATTTTGGCCAATAAAGCATATTTTTCAAAGTTGTTTCACTCTGGAGTTATTTTTTTGCCCAACACATCTTCCTTTTTTATATTACACAATATTTCAAGTGACTCATTTACCAAAGTTATTTTAAAATCTTTGTCATAAGCAATCAAAGCGTCATGCATACTAGCAAGCATACCATCCACCTGTGCCTTTTCCGATTCAATGTTGCTCACTCTATAAAGAGCGTCCACCAAAAAGAAAAACATCACAAACAGCACCAACGTCAAAGCCAAAAAGCCATAATCCAATCAGCCATAGCTACCTGACAAAAACTTAAACAAAAACAACCCCAATGATATAGTCATCAATGCAGCTAAAGCCCAAAAAGGTCAAAACCTTGTAGCTATTTTTATCTTTTGAAAAAATTTGTTCAGTTTTTTGTTCACAATATAAAAATTATTATTTTAAATCACCTCAATTGTCCGCATTTTTTTGTTCTACTTTCAAAGAAATGTCTCATTCATTTTTCTCCATCATACTTTTTATTGTATCAAAAATTTTGCTTTGTGTCACCTTTTTATCCACTTCAAAAACCAACTCATCGTGTATTTGCAAAATCATTTTTATTTGATCTTGCAAGTTGCTGTCTGTTAAGTGCTTGTCGATTTTTATCATGGCTTGTTTGATGATATCAGAAGCCAATCCTTGCACTGGCATGTTGATGGCAATTCTTTCTTCCATGGCTGCTTGCATGCCAACAGAACCAATAAATTGCAAAAATCTTTTTCTGCCCGACAATGTTTCGCTATAGCCCTTTTCTCTGGCTTTGTTTTTTAGATTTTCCATAAAGGACTTGAGTCCGCTGTATATTTTGAAATATTCTTCTATAAACGCTTTGGCTTCGTCTCTTGATATATTGGCTGACAAAGAAAATGCTTTTGAACCCATACCATAGATAATGCCAAAATTCAATGCCTTGGCCTTGTCTCGCTGCTCCTTTGTCACATCTTCATATTTTACTTTGTTGACCAAGCTGGCAGTGTAACGATGAAAATCTTTGCCTTCATTAAATGCTGTTAGCATTTTTTGATCACCTGAAAGTTTGGCAGCAATTCGCAGTTCCATCTGTGAATAATCAAATGAAACCAAATAGCATCCCTCGCTAGCCACAAACGCTTTTCTCACCAAAGCGCCACTATCACCCTTCACCGGAATATTTTGCAAATTAGGAGTATCCGACGACAATCTGCCAGTGGCAGTGCCTGTTTGCACAAATGTGGTGTGAATGCGTTGATCATCTTTGTTCACAAATTTTGGCAAAGTATCCAAAAAAGAATTTTCCAATTTTGCTAGTTCCCTGTATTTCAAAACTTTTGGAATGACCTCATGGCTATCCAATATCTTTTCTAGTTCGTCACTGTTTGTGGAGATTTTTTTGGTGGTGGTTTTGGCGAGCCCTTTTGTGGAAAGTTTTAGTTTTTCAAACAAAATCTCTGACAATTGTTTTGGCGAATTGATATTAAACTTTTCGCTAGTCAATTTGTAGATTTCTTCTTCTAACTCCAATATCAAAAGACGAATTTTGTCTTTTATTGTTTTAAGATATTTGACGTCCAAACAAATACCATTTTTTTCCATTTTTACCAGCACCCTTGTCAAAGGTTTTTCGATTTCACCAAAAACCTTGTCCAATTTCAAATTGAGCATTCTAGACCAAACAACTCTATAAATATTATCAAACAAACTCACCCAATCCTCTGTTTCATAATTTTGCAAAAAACTAATTGCTTTACTGCTTTTGACATTAAATTTTTTGACCATCGCATCCACAGTATAATCCTTCCTGCTTGAGTCCAAAAGTCAAAAAACAATCTTCAAGTCAAAAAACAACAAATCTTCAAAATCATCTCAATATTTGTAGTATAAACTTTTGGCATCAAAAGTTATCAACTCTCGGTCTTGCAATATTGATTTGACTGTTTTGATGTTTTGGGCATCCACAAAAAAACTCACAAATTTGTCTTCTTTTTCATAAAACAAAAGAATTCCGTCTTTATCTTCGTTGATGTGAGTGTTGTCAAAAACAAAAAGTTTTTCATGTTTTAAATTGGACTTAAACTGATCCAAATTTTCACAAATTTCCACTGTCTTTTTGTTTTTATTTTCATCTTTTTTAGAGGTGTTTATCACCATGTTCATGTTGAGCTTTGGTATCAAAGAAGAAAATCCAAAATCTCTAAACATTTGAGCTGTTTTTTCTTTGGTATCAAACACAAACTTTGACTTTTCCAAATCAAAGTCCACGTCAACATCTTTTTTGATCATCGACAAGTGTTGGCTAAATCTTGCCTCATCCTCTGCTTCTTTTAGCTTTGTGTATAATTTTTTGTCTTTTGCCAAAATCATTGGGTCAGCCAAAATACCATCTATATCTTTGTATAGATTGTCCAAGCTTCCATGTTTTTGCAAAATGCTAGCCGCTGTTTTGTCACCAATACCTGCCACTCCTGGAATATTATCAGACGGGTCACCTTTGAGCGCTTTAAAATCCACAAACTGATCAACTTCCAAATCATATCGCTCTTTGAATTTATCAATATCATAGACCACACTATTTGATATGCCCACTTTCAATGCCCAAACTTTTAAGTCATCTCTCAGCAGTTGCAAAGTATCCAAATCACCAGTCACCACAATTGTCTCCACATTTTGATTTTTTGATTTTTCAGCAACAGTGCCAATCACATCATCGGCCTCGAAACCTTCTTTTTCCAAAACCAAAACGCCCATGCTTTTTAAAACATCTTTGACCATTGGTATTTGGGCATAAAAGTTATCTGCCTTTTTTTCACGCGTGGCTTTGTAGTCAGCAAACTCATCATGTCTGAAGGTTTTGCCCTTCACATCAAATGCCGCCACAATGTAGTCCGGGTTTATCTCTGATATGGCTTTAAAAAAAATCAAACAAAACCCATACACGGCATTTACCAATGTTCCGTCTGGCGCTGTCAGCCCAGGCAAAGCATGATATGCTCTGTGTATCAATGCATTACTGTCGATTATCATCAATGTTTTTTTGTCGCCATTCATTTTATTTTGTTTATTTTTTATACTTTATCCATGTGTGTTGTTTGAGTTGGGAATGCCATTTTAATTTTTTCTTTTTCAAACTTTTCTTTTATCTTTAAGTTGACTTCTTGTTGGATATCCATGTATTTTGTGTAGTCATTTGAATTCAAGAAATAAACCACTTCAAACTGCAAACTATAGTCACCAAATTTTGTGAAATGCACTCTATCTAGATCAACTATATCAATGCTCTCAGTGATTTCTTTCACAATATCTAATATCTTTTTCAATTTTGCTACTGGTGTGTCATACACCACACCAAATTCAAAAACAATTCTGCGTCGTTGCATTTTTTTGTAGTTGTGAATTTGAGCTTGAGTGAGTTCTTTGTTTGATATAATAAGCTCCTCTCCTTGCAGCGATTGCAACCTAGTGCTTTTGACTCCAATGTTTTTGACTGTGCCTCTTTCGTTGCCAATCACAATAAAATCGCCCACTCTAAATGGCTGATCAAAATATATCGAAAATGAAGCAAAAATATCAGAAAGCACGTTTTGCATTGCCAAAGCCACAGCAATACCTCCAATGCCAAGACCAGTGGCCAAAGATTTTACATTGTATCCTAGATTTTCCAACACTATTATCGCCACCAATGCTCAAAGGATCACCTTAAAAAAGTTGCTCAAAAACACCACCACCGATGGATCAACTTTTGCTTCATATGAGACACCTTCTTCATTTAGTTTACTGGCTGCTTCGTTCAGATTATACACTATTATTTTCTCCACTATTTTCACAATATAAAATATCACAAACGCTCACACCGCAAACACATTGAGCAGCACCAGCCATCTTACCACAAAAATAAATCTAAATGCTATCAAAAAAGCAAACAATAGATAAAAAACTCAATTGACCGAAGCCACCACTTCAATGATCAATTCGTCTATTCTGTTGGATGTTTTGTGGCAAAAATATTGAAGCTCTTTGATAACAAAAGTTTTAAACAATTTCAAAATTAATATTGTGCCCAAAAACACAACAAACGCAACCGCATATTGTCATAACGTGTTGCCTCACACAATATCGCTTCAAAAACTTTGCCCCAATATATCAAAAATGTATTTTGTGGTCATAATGATAAATTTAACTCATTTATTACTTAAAATAATGTAACATAAAATAAAAAAATAAACAACAAAAAACTCAAAAAATCAACCCCAAAATTTTCATCTCCAAACTTTCGCAAAACAAAAAGCCGTCGTTGTGAAATTACTTCACAACGACGGAAATCATCTTACAGCTTCGCAGAAATATCATTGAGCAATATTCTGCAAAAACTTCTACTGGCTTTTTGTAGACCTTCAAACAACTTATATTTTGTCATAAGATAAAAAAGGTCTAAAAAAGCTACTAGAGATATCATCATCCCCAACATAACCACTAAAAAGCAAAAATAAATTGCCTTCACAAAAATACCAACTGCTTTCATTTTTTCACCTCTGTAATGTTCTACAAACACACTAACATATTTTACACTATTTGTCAAACTAGCGAGGGGGTTCTATTTGTTTTTTGGCATCACCATGCATGCCACTATATATCCAAAAAACATTGGGAAAAACCCTGTCACGAACAAAGCAAAAACAGCCACCACTCTCAAAAGTACTGGATCAATATCAAAATACTCCCCTATTCCTCCAAAAATACCTGCTAGTATTTTATTTTCTTTGCTACGATAAAGTTTTTTCATATTTTTTATTTACCCAAAAATTTAAATAATTCAAACACCAAAAATGCTGGTCAAAATATTGATTTCACAATTCCAAAAACCAGCGACCCAAATCCACTAGCGCTACCAATAAAATAAAAAAGTGAGCCAATAAAACCCAGTCCATATATTGGACCTATTTCGCATTTTTCTGCTTTGTCTTTTTTGAAAAAATTCTTTTTTACTGTAAAACAGCATTTTTCATCATTTTTATCGTCGCCAGAGCATTCCTCTCTTATAACTGTGACTTCTTCGATAACATTTTTATCATTTTCCATGTTTTTGTTTTTAATATGTTTTATAACACCCATATTATAGCAAATTTCTCAATATTTTTCAATCAACCAATATATCTCCAAAACCTTGATTTTTGAGCAAAAATATAGTAATATATAAAACATAACAAAATATATTGCGGGATCGTCTAATGGTAGGACATCGGCCTTTGAAGCCGAGTATCTTGGTTCGAGTCCAAGTCCCGCAGCAAACAAAA
>CAYGJE010000025.1:0-7651 GCA_964350215.1 uncultured Candidatus Saccharibacteria bacterium
GTTTTGGACCATATTATTTTATTATTTCTTCTATTAACTTTGCTATTTTTAAAAGTTTTTTGTCTTGTTTGAATTGACCAACTAGCTGTAATCCAATAGGCAGTCCTGCCTTGTTGTTGGCAAGTGGCAAACTAATTGCTGGCACACCTGCCAAATTCATTGGCACTGTAAAAATATCTGACAAATACATTGATATTGGATCTTTGTTTTTTTCTCCAAAACCAAACGCAACATTTGGCGTGGTGGGTGTCAATATAATATCCACCTTTTCAAAGGCATTGTCAAAGTCATTTTTTATCAGACGTCTCACCTTTTGAGCACGCAAATAATAATCATCGTAGTAACCTTTTGACAAAACATAGGCGCCCAACAAAACTCTTCTTTTTACTTCTTTACCAAAACCATTGCCTCTAGTTTTGAAATACATTTCTTTTAAGTTTTTTATTTTCAAATCTTCTAGCTCTTCTACCTTGGTGCCATATCTTATATTGTCATATCTTGCCAAGTTTGAGCTCACTTCGGCTGGCATGACAATGTAGTAGCATGGCAAAGCATATTTTGTGTGTGGCAAAGAAATGTTTTTAACTGTGGCTCCCAATTCTTGCAACTTAATAATAAAGTTTTTTATTTGAAGCTCCACCTCTTCGTCCACACCAGAAACAAAATATTCATTTGGCACACCAACAGTCAAATTTTTTAAATCTTCTTTTGTTCATTCTTGATCATATTTTTCAACATCTATGCTGGTGTGGTCATAGTCATCTTTACCACAAATCACATCAAAAACTATCTCGCAATCAGCAACGTTTTTTGCAATTGGACCAATCACATCCAGCGAAGAGCACATCGACATCAAGCCAAATCTAGAAACAGCCCCATAGCTTGGCTTAAAACCAACCACTCCGCAAAAACTCGCTGGCTGCCTTATGGATCCTGCTGTATCAGATCCAAGCGCCACATCTGCCATACCAGCAGCCACAGCGGCAGCTGATCCACCAGAAGACCCGCCCGGAACCTTATTTATATCCACCGGGTTTTTGACCACTCCAAAAGCCGATGTCTCATTTGATGATCCCATAGCAAATTCATCCATATTGGTTTTGCCGATTATCAACCCGCCATTTTCTTTTATTTTTCTGACCACTGTGGCATCATAAGTTGCAATATAATCTTTGAGCATATTTGATCCTGCTGTTGCCTTTGATCCTTTTAGCAAAATATTATCTTTTAGTGCAACTGTTGCACCATCCATTTTTAACAAAGTATCTGTTTTTATTCTTTGATCAATGTCTTTAATGACATTTTGGTCGATATCAAAAATATTCAAAAAAGCATTCAGATCGCCATTGTTTGATTTGATTGTATCAAAAATAGATGCCACATGTTGTTGCATTGAAAAGTTTTCTTTGTCTATTTTGAATTGGGTCTCTTTTATCATACAAAAAATTTAAAAAATATTTTTTATTTCAAACTGATCGTTGTTCTTTTTGGGAGCACTGTCTTTTAAAACTTGCGTGTCAAAAGATTGCTCAGCAAAATTTTGGGTGCGATGTTCGTTGATATTAAAGGTGCCTCCTGACATTGGTTCAACATTTGAAACATCCACCTCTGAAAGCTGATCAATATATTCCAAAATTGACTCCAAATCTTTTTGAAGTTCCTTTTTTTCGCTATCTGATATTTCCAATCTAGAAAGCTCCAATAAATTGTCTACATCTTTTTTGTCAATCATATTTTTGAATTAATATTTTGAGATTAGGCATCCAAGTTTTTAACTTTTTTGGCATGCACCTGAATAAATTTCTTTCTTGGCATTCTTTCTTCTCCCATCAACACATCAAACAATCTATCGGCTTCTTTGGCGTCATCAATGGTAATCTTTTTTAATATTCTGGTATCTGGGTTCATGGTTGTTTCTCAAAGTTGTTCTGGGTTCATTTCTCCCAAACCTTTGTATCTTTGAATCAAAAATCCTTTGTATCTTTGATTTTCTTCTTCTGGTAATTCTCCTTCGCTATTTTCCACCACATCCTCATCTTCTTCTGTTTCTTTTTCTTTTTTGGACTTTGCTTCTTTTTTATCTTCTTTTATTTTCAAAAATTCTTCTACTATTTTTTCTTTGTCTTCTTCCAAATAAGCATATTTAAAGTTCTTGCCTTTTTGCACTCTATACAAAGGTGGTTGAGCAACATATAAATATCCTCCTTCCACTACTGGCAAGAAATATCGATAAAACAGTGTGAGCAATAATGTTCTGATATGAGCACCATCAACGTCAGCATCAGTCATCAAAACAATTTTGTGGTATCTCAATTTACTCAAATTGAAATCTTCGGCTATCGATGTGCCCAATGCCAAAATAACGGCTTTTACTTCTTCGGATGTCATCATGCGATCCAACCTTGCCTTTTCAACGTTCAATATCTTTCCTCTCAAAGGCAAAATGGCTTGGTTTTGACGGTCTCTCCCTTGTTTGGCACTATTGTGAACAAATACTCCACTTGATAAAGCAAAATTGTGAGTTTCCTCAACTTCTAAGTCATACACGTCCATCAATTCGTCAAAATCTTCTTTTGATTTTATATTTGTTTCTATTGAATTAGTTTTTAAAATATCTTGTTCATTTAAAAACATTGCCTCTTTATAACTTCCGTCTCTTAACATAAATTTATGATCCGGAGTGCAAATTATCTCTTCATTGTTGTCTAGTGTTATTTTTATAACTTTTGTCTGTGTCTTTGTTTTTCTTGGATTTTTTATTTCAGCAACGCCAACGCTACCATTATTCAAAATAGTATAACAATAATTTTTCTTTCCATTTTTATATTCTTCTACCAAATCAACAAATGACACCTTTCTCCCGTCCACTAAAGAAACTTTTGTGTCTCCCGAAAAACAGCCACCTGCACTGTCTCCCTCCACGATAAACAATTCAGAATTCTCTGCTTTTCTTGTTATACAATCCGCCAATTTTCCTGGCAATGTTGTGTTTTCCATAACACTTTTTCTCAGCACATTGTCTCTTGCCATTTTGGCAGCTGATCTGGCTTTGGCTGAGACCAAGCATTTTTCTAGAATTCTTTTTACGTCATCTGGATTTTTTTCTAAAAAGTCCCTAAAGGCCTTTGACATAACCTGCTCCACAGCAGTTCTTGCCTCAGGATTGCCAAGCTTTGATTTTGTTTGACCTTCGAATTGTGGTTCTCTTATTTTGACCGACACAATAGTCATCAATCCTTCACGAACATCTTCGCCAGTCAATGACAAGTTTTCTTTTGGATTATTTTTCTTTAGATAGTCATTTAAAACTCTTGTCAAAGCTGATCTAAAACCTGTCAAATGCATACCGCCCTCTGGAGTGTGGATATTATTTGCAAAAGCAAGTTCTGATGTTTCTATTTCAGCAGTATAGCTCAAAGCAATTTCCACTTCAATATCATTGAAAGTGTCATTCACAAAAAACATATTTTTTTGAACGGACTTGGTGCTGTGATCTCTTATCAAATAATTTAAAAACGCAACAATACCATTTTCAAAATAAAAAGTATAGTCATTGTGGTCAGCTGGATTTCTTTTATCAGATAAATCTATTTTTACTTTACGAACCAAATATGCCTGTTCTCGTATGTGGTCCAATATTGTTTTCCAGTCCACTTTGGTCTCTTGCATAATTGTGCCATCTGGCTCAAAAGTAATTCTTGTACCATGTTCTATTTTTTCTTTTGATTTTGTTTTGATCAAGTCGGTCTTTGGCTTACCACAGCTGTATTCTTGTGTGTAGACAAAACCATCTCGATACACCTCAGCTTTCAAATAGCTTGACAATGCATTAACAACCGACACACCAACACCGTGTAAACCTCCTGATATTTTGTATGATCCGCCTCCAAATTTGCCACCAGCATGTAAAACAGTAAGTGCTGTTTCTAGAGCCGACTTTTTGGTTTGTTTGTGGTAGTCAACGGGAATACCGCGTCCATTATCCAAAATACTAAGACGATTGTTTTCCAATAGTTCGATTTTTATGTTGTCACAATGACCGCCCAAGGCCTCATCAATAGAGTTGTCAAAAACCTCTCAAAGCATATGGTGTAAACCAGAAATACCAGTGGAACCAATATACATGCCTGGTCTTTTTCTCACCGGATCCAACCCTTCCAACACTTGGATGCTATCAGCATTATAAGTGTTCTCTTTGGGTGCTTTTGGCTCAACAGTTTTTTCAGGTTTTGGCGACTGCACTTTTTCTATCTTTTCTTCGGCTTTGTTTGAAACCTGCTTTATATCAATTTTTTTGTTTTCCTTGTTGACACTTTCTTTGTTTATTTTTATTTTCATAGTTAAAAGCTTATCTAATAATATAACCTTGCTTTGTTAAATGTTTTTTTATGTTGTCCATATACAAATCCACTTCGCAACTTTCGAGTGTTTTGTCATCACTCCTAAAAATCAAGTGAAACGATAAGCTTTTGTTGCTAGCATTGTCGTTTGGTTCATAAATATCAAAAATGTCCACATCTTTGAGCTGGTCAATCCCAACGCCAAACATACTACCCATCACATCGCTCACCAAAACATTTTGTTTGACCTGCACTGATATATCACGAATCACTGATGGATATTTTGGCAAAGGACGAAAGTCAATTGATTTTTCCACCATGGAAAACAATTTCTCCAAATCTATTTCTGATATAACCACTCTGGTGTCTTTTTGGTCATTTTTGAGTTTGTATTTTGATTTGATTTCATCATTGATTGCACCCAATCATCCAATGTGATTGTTTTGAGAATCACACACAAACAAAATATTCTTAAACAAAGTTTTAAGATCTTTGAGTCCTTCCGGTGCTTTGTCAGAAAAATAATAAGAAGTATTGCTAACACCAATTTTTTCAAAAATAGCTTCCATGATACCTTTTGCTTCAAGCAACATGTCGGTTTCTTTTTCTTTTTTGTTTATGTTGTACAAACAAAAAGATAATACTGGTACTTCAAATACCACATTGTCGATGCTGTAGAAATTTTTCTTTACATCAAAAAACTTTGCCTTATCAAAATAAGATAAGTTGGTTTCCACGTTTTTAAGCAATGATATTATGGATGTGGGATTTAAGTGTTTTAAATTGGCACTAAGTGCGTTTAAAAGCGGTATGGTTTTGCTTTGGATGGAAGACGGCAAAACATTTTTGTCACTATCACTAATAAAATTATAGTTGTACACCTCCGACAATCCTAATGATGTCATATAATCTTTGACTTGATTTCTAAACAAATAAAAGTCATTGGTTTTGTAGGTTTTGAGCTCAATTTGTGGCAAAACTGGTTTTAAGTTATTGAGTCCATAAATTCTCAAAACATCATCCACCACATCCTCGAGTATTAGAACATTGGTTCTGTTGTGTGGTACCGAAACATTTCACAATGTTTTGGATATTTGTTTGACTTTGTAGCCAAGTTTGTCTAATATTTTTTTGTATTGCTTGTCACTTATTTTTTCTCCTATTATTTTGTTGGCTTTTTCCAAATTAAAAGGTATAATAAGTGGCTTTTCACTAAAGTCGTTTGTTTCCAAAACATTGCTTACTATTTTGGCATTGGCATATTTGATCAATAATTCAGCTGCTCTAAATATAGCTTGCTTTGCCAACGACAAAGACAAATTATGACTAAATCTATTTGATGCATCTGTTGCCAATCCCAACGCCTTTGATGCCTTATAAACATCCACGCTGTTAAAATTGGCACTCTCCAAAAATATAGTGTTGGTTTCTTCGTCAATCTCATGCATAATGCCACCCTTAATACCTGCTATGGCCATTGGATTTTTTGCGTCAGCAATTACCAAAATATCTTTGTTCAAGTTGTAATTTTCGCCAGTCAAACTGGTTATTTGTTCGTCAAAAAAAGCATGTCTAATGACAATTTTATTGTCTATTATTTTATCATAATCAAAAGCATGCATTGGTTGCCCAAGTTCAAGCATAACATAGTTGGTAATGTCCACCACATTATTGATGGATCTTATATTACATGCTATCAATGCATCTTTAACAAATCTAGGTGATTCTTTTATTTTGATGTCAGTTAAAATCAATCCCGAATAATAAGCACAAGATTTTTTGGCATCATTTTTTAACTTAAACAAAAACTGATCCTTTGCAGGAACTTTTTTTATTTTAAATTCTTCTTTTTTGTTTAAATCAAAATCAAATATAGCGCAGATTTCATCTGCCAAATATCTGTGTCCTGATAGCGGTCCAATTCGATTTGGTGTAAGCTCCACGTCAAACACATAGTCAGAGCCATTTTTCTCATAGCTACAATCACCCAAATGAATATTAAGCGCTTCGCTCAGCTGAGCGGGCGACACGAGTTTTTGCTTGATAAAACTTTGCAACAAATTGTAAGAATAACGCATAAGTCAATTTATATTAATACTTTTTAAACTGTTTAACAAACCTCAAGTCCCCTGAATTAAATAATCTAATGTCTGGTATTTGATATTTTAACATGGCAAATCTTTCTACACCCAATCCAAAAGCAAACCCTTGATATTCATAGCTATCTCATTTAGCTGCTTTGTATAAATTTGGATGCACCATCCCTGCCCCCATCATCTCAATAAATCCAGTACCTGAACAAAGCGGACAGCCATTTTTGCTTTTACCATGGCATTTAAAACATTCCACATCTATTTCAAGCCCTGGCGACACAAAAGGAAAATAACTTGGCCTAAATCGCACCTGTAAGTTTTTGTCATCCAAAATACATCTCAACAAATCAGTGATCACTGATTTAAAATTGGCAATGCTTATATCTTTACCCACCATCAATGCTTCCACTTGATGCAACTGGAATTCATGCCTTGAATCAGTGGCTTCATATCTAAATGATTTGCCGGGAGTGATCATTCTTATTGGTGGATTGGTTTTTTCCATATAGCGCATTTGAGCTGGACTAGTGTGAGTACGCAATAATAAATTTTCGGTTTTAAACTTTTCACCCTTAGCCGACAGTGGCAAAACATATTTTTTATCAAATCAAAAAGTATCTCACATATCACGAGCTGGATGACTTTTTTCTATATTCAAGCTGTCAAAGTTATAATATTCACTTTCGATTTCATTGGTTTCAAAAATTTCAAAGCCAAACGAAGTGAACACATCTACTATTTTTCTTATTATCAAGGTGTTTGGGTGAAGTGATCCTATTTCTTGCTTTTTGCCAGGCGCAGTATAATCAAAAAAACATTCTTGACATTTTGAGGTCAGTTGAGATTTCTTTTTGTCGAATAAATCCGAAATGCTCTTTTTGAATTCATTTAGCACTGGACCAAACTCTCTTTTTTCTTCGATAGACATACCTTTCATTTCTTCCAAAAGATCATTGATCTCTCCCTTTCGAGCTAAATATTTTAACTTGAACTTTTCAAGATCGCATTCATTTTCTATCTTTGAAAGCTCTCCTTGAATCTTTTCTTTTAGGGCCTTTATTTCATTTAAATTCATAAAATATTGCTTATTTTTATAACTATATTTTAACAAAAAAATCCCAAAAAAACAAGTTTTTGTGTACTTAGTGTCGTTCCTCTATGATAATGTCATAGCCAGTCGAAATTCACAGCTTAACAAACCGCTATCAATATGATAAA
>CAYGJE010000026.1:0-7632 GCA_964350215.1 uncultured Candidatus Saccharibacteria bacterium
GAATCTCTTCCCTAAAAAACTATACTGGTGATGGTGTAGCTGATGTTGGCGATGAATGCACCTAGAAAAAGGCCGACTAATACGTCGAGTGGTCAATGCATGCCATTGTAAATTCTAGATCACATTACTAATGGGATCGTTAGCAAAAGAAAAATAAATGCTGGGCTATAAAAAATAAAAGTTAGCACCACTGCTGTGACCATGGTCACATGACCTGATGGCAAAGTGCTGTTGTTTTCTTTTTTGCCAATGCCCTCTATTTTTTCTACAATAACATATGGCCTTGGCTTGAAATAGAATTTTTTGATTATGCCGTCCACAATAAATTTGACCAGAACGATTGAAAAGGATACATTGAGAAAAAACTTTACTAACAAATCAAAGTTTTGTGATTTGGTTACAAAGAATATTGCTCAACATAGAAAAAACAAAACCAAAAAAGAGCCATTGCTAAAAAATCAAGACGCAATGCTCAGGATTCTGTTTCTTTTGTTGTATATTTTGAAAAATATTTTTTTGTTTAAACTTTCCATATCTGCTTTGCTTTTTTTGTTTATTTTTTAGTAAATTAGATTATTAGCCGTAGGCCCGTCCTTTAGAAATCTTTCTAAAGGTTTAGGGGTTATTAGGAAATTCCCCCTCCTTTAAAAGATTTTAAAGGAGGGGGTTTGTGCCTCCAGAGGGATTCGAACCCCCAACCTCATGGTCCGAAGCCATGCACTCTATCCAGTTGAGCTATGGAGGCAAACTTTGCTTATAATTGTCATATTAACATAAAAAAGAAAATAAGTAAATGCTGTTGTTTTTTAAAATAAATGTGGTAATATATAGATAGATATTTTAAATAGAAAGGAGAGAAAATGAAGATTAAAAAATTGATCGCGGAGCTAAAAAAACTAGACGAAGAAAACCCCAATGCAAATGTTTTTGTTCTTATCAAAGATGTTCCTAAAGATTTTACGATTGTTCCAAATAGAGATTCCGACTGCTTCCCCTACAGTATATTTTTGGCCCCAAATTGAGATCTCTAACACCGTCAAGTAGTATTGACGGTGTTTTTTATTTGCCCATACCCTTGCCGTGGAATTTTCTGTAGGTTTCTTTTAAGGCCTTATCTGTAAGATGAGTGTATATTTGAGTGGTGGCAATGGAAGAATGCCCTAGCATTGACTGCACAGAGCGTAAATCAGCTCCATTTTGCAACAAATCAGTGGCAAAGCAATGTCGTAGTGTGTGAGGGACTACTTTTTTGGTGATGCCAGCTTTCACGGAATAATGTTTGATGATACGTTCGATTGAACGAGTGGTCAAACGTGTGTAGGTTTTGCTTTTGATGTTTGGTAGGCCAATAAACATCGGCTCGTCAACAATGTCTTTTCTTGCTTTTAGCCATTCTATTAAATATTTTTTGGCGCGATCTGACAAAAACACCACTCTAATTTTCCTGCCTTTTCCTTTGACTGGGAATTCACCAGTTTGCATGTTGACGCTGTCTTTGTTTAATGAACATAGTTCGGAAACACGGAGACCAGTGGAAAAAAGCAACTCCAACAACGCCTTGTCTCGTATGCCTTTGAGATTGGATGGCTCTGGGGCCTCCAGTAATCTAATCAGTTCTTCTTCGGAGATGATGTTTATTTCTCGATCACCTGCTTTGGGAAGATCGATTTTGTCTGGTGAAATTATTTCTATGTCTCGGCGAATAAGATATTTAAAAAAATTGCGAATTGCTATCATGTAGTATCCCTGTGTGTTCTTTTTTCTTTGTTCTCCTTTTTCTGTGATTTCACGATTTAAAAACAAACGGTATTCTCGTAAGGCATCGTAGTTGACGTCTTTGGGCTGCAGCGCTTCATAGCTCTTACCAATATGACTGGAAAGCCATTTTAAAAAATGCAAAATATATCGCTCATAATTGTCGCGAGTGTTGATGCTTCTGTTTTTTTCTATCTCAATAAAATTGAGGTAGTCGGTTAAAAGTTTTTTTAGAAACATAAAATTTTTTTATTTTTGTGTGTCGCAAAATATTATACCAAGAATTGGATAAAAATGCAATGTTTTGCAAACACCAGCGCCACTAAGTGGCGCTGGTGTTGTTTTTATTGTTTTTTGGTCTGTGATTGATTTCTTTCCTCTATCAATGTTTTGATTTTGTCCATTGTCTTTTTGTCAGGATCTTTTTTATTTTCTTCTACGGTTGTTTTTATTAGAAATTGATCTAAGCCCGCTATATCGCTTTGAACTTTCGGGGAAGAAAATATTTCGTGAGGAAAGTTTTGGCTTTCTGTCATTTCGTCTATTCTAGAAAAGTTCATGCCTTGTATGTTTAGAACAAAGGCACTTTCTACTGCTTTTTTGTATTCTTTGGTGTCATAAATACTGTCGCTTATCGGAAAAACTTCTTTTATGCCATCTACAACACTTTTGATATCATATTTTACTCCTCTCAAAAAAGTATCTTGGATAATCTTTTTGTTTTTGGGAATATTTGACAAAAATTTAAAAAGTTCTGGCTGATCTTGTTTTAAATCTCTGAAATAAGACAATTCAAAATCAATATTCTTGAGATTTTTTTTAAAATTGGCTTGGGCTTTTTTTAACAAATTATACTCTCGTTTTTTTTGCTCAGGCAAACCTTTGTTTTCTTGTTTATTTTGTTTTTTTGGCAATTCTGGCTTTTGTTTCATATTGTTTTTTTATTTCTAAAAGTATAGCAAATTTTTAGAAAAAGCAATAGCCAATAAAAAAGCGGGGGCGTACCCCCGCTTAATCTCTAAAAGATTAAAAACTGGACAGAAATTTTTGCTGGCCCCTCACCTGTATTCACGTTCATGGTTCCTTCGTTTGACACCAAGGCCTTCAAAAAATTTTGCGTATAAAGACACTGCCTTGGGGTGTCTTCTATGTTGAGCATCCCCAGAGAACAGATGTCATGGCCAATATTGCAATGAAAGCTCCGAAATGACTTTGAATGCTTGTATAGCGATGCAATACAATCTTTGCAAAGATAAAACTGGCGAATTGGACTATCAACATCTAGATAGATGAAGCTCTTGTTACTTTTGTGATTTTGCACAAAAGATGGAAAATCACGCGACAAAATAGTTACTTGCCGCTGAATCGTCAAGGTGGCTCTTTTTTGTCCTGGCGCACATCCAAAATCAAGCCATTCTCTGTCTTCAATGGTAACAAGATTTTTGTCGAAGATATCTTGCATGTCCATCACCAAAATCTCGCTGTTTTCTCCACTAGACACTCGGATGCGGACTGGAAGTCGCAAAACCACTATTTGCTCATCATTTTTCTTTGGCATTTCTGCCTCCTTTCGAGTTTAAAAATCTAAAATATTATTTTATGAAAATACTTGGTTTATACTATCATAATTTTTTTGATATGGCAAGCGCCAGCCACATTTGTGGCTGGCGCTTTTAAAAATTTATTTTTTCTTTTTGTTTTTGAGAGCTGCCTCCACAAAACCAACAAATACCGGTGATGGATCATTGAGGCGCGATTTAAATTCTGGATGTGCCTGGGTGCCGATAAAAAATGGGTGGTTTTTGAGCTCAATGGATTCCACAAGATTGGTATCATCAAAGCGATGATGATAGCTTGAAAAAACCACTCCTTTCTTTTCAAAAGTTTCGATGTATTTTGGGTTGACTTCATATCGATGACGATGTCTTTCAAGCACAACACGATCGTTTTTGGAAATTTTGCCGATGCGATAGGTGGCTTCTTTGTTTTTGGTGATATCTTTGATCCTGTCTTTGTCTTTGTCGATCCTGGATAAGCTTTGGTATAGTTTGAATATTTTGGTGTTTGGATTTAAGATGGCAGCATAAGCACCTAGACGCATGGTGCCGCCATATTGATGTTTCTTGATTAGTTCTTGCTGAATTGGCATAAAATCAATTACTTTGTGATCACAATTTGGCGATATTTCGGAAGTGTTTGCTTGTTTTAGGTTGCAAACATTTCTTGCTATTTCTATTAGAGCAAGCTGCATACCATAGCAAAGTCCCAAATAAGGCACATTGTGCTTTCTTGCAAATTCTATGGCTTTGATTTTGCCTTCCACGCCGTTGTTGCCAAAACCACCTGGTACCAATATACCATCAAAAGATTTCAGAAATGACACGTTTTGTGACTCCTCGATGTTTTTAGCAGATACCCACTCAATGTTTATTTTGGTGTTGAGGTTGGCACCAGCATGCACTAAGGCCTCTTTGATCGAAATGTAAGAATCCTTTAAAATAAAATTGCCTGTCTCTAAATATTTGCCAACTATAGCTATTTTGACAGAATTTTTTGGCGATAATATTTGAGTGACTGCTTTGGTCCATTGTGATTTATTTTTGGTATCTTTTGGTTTTAATCCAAAATGATTTAAAAGTTTTAGGCCAAATTTTTCTTTTTCCAAAACTTGTGGGACTTGATAGATAGTTTCCACATCTGGAGAAGAAAAAATTCGATCGGCGTTCATGTTGGCATAGACCTCTATCTTTCTTTTGTGTTCTTTGTCTATTTCTTTGCTAGCTCGACAAATGATAAAATCTGGCGTCATGCCAGCTGTTTCGCTCAACATCTTGACTGCTTGTTGAGTTGGTTTGGTTTTTATTTCTTCGATATGCTTTGGAGCAAAAAGATAAGTTACTAAAATATTGGCTATGTTGTGTTTGCCAATTTCTCTTTCCAAACTTTTCATGGCAAAAAGAAATGGTGTGTTTTCGTAGTCACCTACTGTGCCTCCTATTTCCACGATCACAAAATCGTTGTCTTTTTTGACAAGTTCTAGTCGTCTTTTGACTTCGTTTGGTATGTGAGGAATTATTTGAACTGTTTGTCCCAAATATTTGCCTGCTCTTTCATTGTCGATAACTGTTTTGTAGACCTGCCCAGTGGTGATGTTGTTGGTTTTGGAAATATCTTGATCTAAAAATCTTTCGTAGTTGCCCAGGTCCTGATCTATTTCGCCACCATCATCAGTAACTCACACTTCGCCGTGCTCAGTTGGTCGCAATGTGCCAGCATCAAAATTTAAATAGGGATCAATTTTTACTATGGTGACTTTGTAGCCATAATCTTTTAATATTTTACCGATTGATGAAGATATAATTCCTTTGCCCACTCCGCTTATCACTCCTCCCATAACGACAATAAATTTGCAAGTTTTTTTCATGGCAAGCGTTTAGTTATTAATAAATAAAATAACCCAATTTTTTGATTTTTTTTGGATTATTTTATGTTAAAATTATTGTATCAAATTTTTTAAAAGTCAACAAGGTGGCGTTATCGGTTTCTTTAGGATATTAGAATATTAGGATTTGGAATATTGTTTTTTTATTCCATGTGGACTTTTTCTTCAAATTCTTGGTATTTTTTGCTAAATTCTTGATATTTTTGTAAAGTTTTGTCGCCATTGTATAAAATTTTGGCTTCTTCTTGGATATTTTTTAATAATTTGGCGTCTTTGATGGCAGCCATTGCTAAATCTGGCAAACCGGATTGATTTTTACCAAACATTTCCCCTGGCCCACGAAGTTTCAAGTCGATTTCTGCGAGTTTAAATCCGTCGTTGCAATCCACCATGGCTTTTAATCGCTCTCTGGTGGTTTTGCTGTTGGCTTGAGTGTACAAAAAACAATATGACTGATGCTGACCTCTACCAACACGGCCTCTAAACTGATGCAACTGTGCCAAACCAAAAGATTCTGTGCCCATAATCAACATGACAGTTGCATTTGGTACATCAACACCAACTTCAATAACAGATGTGGCCACCAATATATTGGTTTCGTTTTGATAAAATCTTTTCATGATGGCTTCTTTGTCTTTTGATTTCATTTTGCCATGGAGCATTTCTATTTTGAACTCTGGAAATATTTTTTTCATTTCTTCAACTTCTTTTTTGACAGCTTTTACTTCGTAGTTGAGTAGCTGATCAAATGAAAAAATGTTTTTTGTTTTTTTGGTTTCTTCACTCTCAATGGGGTCTTCTATTCTTGGGCAAATCACAAATGCTTGTCTGCCATTTTTAATTTCTTTTCTAATAAAATCATACATTAGACCCTCTTTGTTTTTTGAAATTATTTTGGTGATAATTGGTTTTCTGTTTTTTGGCATTTCATCAAGGATGGAGAGTTCTAGATCTCCGTATATTGAAAGTGCTAGTGTTCTTGGAATTGGAGTGGCTGTCATAGACAAAAAATGAGGCACTGTTCCTATATCCAAACAACAATTTTCATCTTCATCTTCGTCTTCGTCTGATAAGTTTGATGTTTTGGAGTTGTTGGAGTTGCGAAGCAATTCTTTTCTTTGTTTTATACCAAATCGATGTTGTTCATCGATTATCACCAGTCCGAGATTATTGAAGTTGATGTTTTTTTGAATCAAAGCATGAGTGCCCACAACCAATCATGATGTGCCCTCTTTGATGCTTTTTAAAATATATTCTTTTGAGACCTTGCCATAAATAAATCCATCTTTTATTTTGACTTCTGTGCCAGTCATAATGGCTATTTTGATATTGTATTTTTCGAGATATTTTATGATATTTTCAAAATGTTGTTTTGCCAAAACTTCGGTTGGTGCCATAAATGCCACTTGATATCCTTGGTGCATGGTAAGCAGAGCTATCGACAAGGCAACAATTGTTTTACCAGAACCAACGTCACCTTCTAGCAATCTATTCATTGGATTGCCTTTTTCCAAGTCCTGCATTATTTCTCATATGGCTTTCTTTTGAGAGTTTGTGAGTGTAAAAGGAAGCGTGTCGAGAAATTGCTTTATCAGCTCGATATCGGCCTTAATTTTGGGTGCCCTGTTTTGCAGCAGTTGATCTTTTGTTTTTAATAGATGAAGCTGAGCCAATAACATCTCCTCAAATACAAATCTTTTCTTGGCCTCTTTGGCCTCTTCCATGTTTTCTGGAAAATGAATTTTGTTGATGGCATCAGAAACCTCCAAAAGATTGTTTCTTGATAGTGTTGCTTTTGGTAAATACTCTGTCAAATCTGATATGTGTTCGTTTAATAGTTTTTTGATGTAGGTGCGTATCATTTTGGATGAAACTTTGCTTGTCTCGGGATATACAGGTATTAGCCGAGCGGTATGTTTGAGTCCCGAAAAGTCATTTTCTTCTTCTTTAGAAATCACCTCAAACGAAGGACTTTGGAAAACAAATCCTTTGCCTTTTATTTTGGGTTTGCCAGAAATGGTGACCATCATACCATCTTGCAATTGCTTGGATATGAACGGTTGGTTGAACCACACCAAATCCACGCTGCCATTTTCATCGTGTAGCTTGGCATTGGTCAAAAGCATTCTTCTTCGATATGTTTTGTAACTTTTTACATTTGATATTTTGCCCACAACAGTAACGAGAACATTTTCTTCTAGATCAGTGGTTGTTTTTACACCTGAGAAATCATCATATCTAAAAGGAAAATGCCATAAAAAATCTTTTATGGTAAATATGTTTAGTTTTTTGAGTCGATCTTTGTAATATTTGCCCACTCCATATAGAGCGGAAATATCGTCTGTTAAATTTATTGGTTCCATTTTTGATGTTTAGTAATAATATGATAACAAATTTTTTGGTTTTTGTCATTGATAATGTAAATAAAAAATGCT
>CAYGJE010000027.1:0-4070 GCA_964350215.1 uncultured Candidatus Saccharibacteria bacterium
ATGTCAGATCAAATACTTGCTTCTGCTTTGTTTGCTCCATAAAAAATCAAAGCAAAAACAAAAAATAATGCAAATAATTTTTTCATATAAAATTTGTTAATGTTTTTTATTAAATATATTGTATATAAAAAAATTAAAAAAATCAAGCGAAATGAAAAATGGGTTGGATGCTTTTTGCAACCAACCCATTTACTTATTCAAACGACCAAAACTGAAAATACCAGAATTCCAAATCAACTGTGCTACTGGGATAATATGAATCGTTTGTCTCTAAATTTATTTTGAATGTTTTCTTTAGTATTTTGAATGTTGGAGCTACGCTTCTAGTTTCTGTTTGCAGTGAATTTGTTTTTAATTTTACTGCCAAAGATTTTTGTTCATTTGGCAATATTCTAATTTCTGAAGCCATGCTCAATCCATCAATGTTTGCAACTTTGATCATCAAATCTTTGTTGCCAGTGTTTTTGATAGGAATATCCACTTGACCATTGATTGCAATATATGATTTTTGCTTAATTTGCATTTCGGGTTTTGAAGCCAGTGAATCAATGTTGTACCAGGGTAAGCCAAAAAACACTAATTTTGTGGCATTAAGGGCTTGACTCCAATAATCATCATCCATTTTGTTTATGGTTTTGAAATAACTCGTGTATCCAAGAAGATTGGCCTCAGCAAAAGTCATGCCGCTGGCAATATTTTTTAAAATCCCATTCCAATAAGTAGTGGCTGATGAACTTTCGGGATCGTTGCCAACAAAATATCCTAAATACGGTTTTGGTTTAGGTGCTTCATAAAAATCAAATGGTTGAGTTATCAGTAACGGCACATCGATGTTGCTGATTTTGTAGGGCATGGGAGCAAAAACAAAAGAGAAAAAATCGCTTTTGATTTGAGAAAATGGCTGGATTTTTTCAACTGTGATTTCGCTGTTTTGAGCGTTGCCATCTTTGTTGATATCAACCCAATAGGAAGTGGTGAGCTCTTGCCTATACATAACAAAATCTGTTTCGTTTGGCACTGGCTCTGCTGTGTTGAAAAGCAAGAAAAAGTTTTTTGATTTTGACTCTTTGATGAAGTTCTCTGATGTCAAAGGAATATCGGGTTTTTTCACTGGTTTCACTTTTGAATTTCTTTTGTCTGTTTCGTTTAAAACATATTTTGACCTAGTGTCATACATGGTGGTTGTTTTGATGCCCTTTTTGGTAAATATGCTTTTGTAGAAGTCGCCGGTATACGAAAGTTCGGTGTGCCAAGACCCAACGCCACAAACAACTGCGGTGCGATTGTGAAATACTGGCGGCAACACAAAAGTTGCATCAACTTTTTCTGCTTTTTTGGATGTCTCAGAATAAAACTTGATTTGAGATCTTTTGATTCGAGACACAATGATCACGGGATAATGTTCAACGGTGCCGCCAAATTTGTCTGCTCCCTCCTTATCGTAATAAAACAAATTTTCAAATGTGTTGTAGTCCGTTGTAAAAGCATAATAATAATCAGTCCATGCCATACCTCCTTGAAATGAGCCATAGGGAATAAACTCATCTAAGACAAAGTATTTGTATTTGTCTTTTTGGCTCCATAGAAAATCATGGATTTTTTGTGGATCTGTTTTGATTTTATTCTCTTGGAGTGACATAACATCAATCCTAAAATCAAAATTTTGCTCTCGTAAAACAAGAGCGTCATACAATGATTTTTCGCTGTCATTTCTGACCAAAATCATTGCGTTGCCTTGTTTTGGATTTTTTCGGTCATCTGCCATTGCAAAATCGCCAAAGCAAAACACCTGAAAACAAAAAATGGCTACTATCAAAGCACTTAATACCTTTTTCATTTAAATCCTCCTTTTTTTTTGATTTATTTTTGAAAAAGAAAACATTTTTTCTTTTGTTAATCTACTAATAACTGGCACAATTGCCAGCTAATTTACTGTCTATATTATAGCATATTTTATGGCGTGTTGTCAAGTCCTTGCATGTTAATTTTTGAGCGATTACCTGTGCTCAAAAATTCACATCTACAAGGACTTGACCCCGCTCAAAACATCACAATTAACACTGAAAAAAGGAGAAACTATATTTGTGATAAAAATCATGTTTAACGCGAGCACAATCTTTTTGAGGCGGGGTGTCCTTGCCAAAAAGATTTTTGGCAAGGATTAGGATCAAGTATTTGTTTGCGAATTTTCGAACACCTGCCCGCTTCTTTAAAAATTTTGAAGTGGTGGAATCTTTTTTGTTTGAAAATTCGCAATTCAAACAGGAGTACAGAGTGCAAGTGTTTGTTCGAAAATTCTAAAAATCTTTGCATTTTATTGTTTAAAATGGTAAAATTTTAATAATAAAAATAACTTTGTGCTATGAAAGAAATGTCAAAAACTTTTAAACTAAAATATCGGGCAGATTTTGTAGGAAATGAACGAGACAATGTTGTTTCTATATGAATTGCCAAGCCAGTAAATAGCAACACTCAACATGTTGAAAAGTTTTTGATATCAAAAAAACCTACAAAACAATATAATGATAAAAATGGAAATATTATTTTGTATTTTGAACTTAAAAATGAAACAAAATATTTTATTGAGTTTTATCTTGAAATAACTCTCAAAAAGCAACTCGACAAAATTCAAATCAATTTGGACCAATGTTTTGATAGAAAAAGTACTCAGAACAAATCTTTCATCAAAAGTGAGAAATATTTGCAACAAAGTGACGACTTGTGATCTCTTGCTCAAAAAATATCAAGCGGAGAAAAAAGTGGAGAAAAAATCATTGAAAAGATATTTAAATTCGTGATGAGAAATTTCTCATACAAATACCCTGTGAAAAAACGCGGAGTTGAAAATATGGATTTTAAAAAACTGGAGGGCGATTGCGCAGAATACGCAAGTTTTTTTGTGGCACTGAATAGAAGTTTAAAAATTCCTAGCCAAAATAGAACAGGATTTGTTGTTTTTCCAGAAAACAACAAAATAGTTGAACATGGCTGGGCAAGTGTTTGTTGCGGAGACAATGGCTGGCTAGATTTTGACCCACAATATGCATCTTTGGAAAAAGATTGAAAAAAATATTTTGCAAAAACAAGCGACTATAGAATAGTTTTTACAAAAAATTTTAATATCCCATTGAAGTTCTATAGGGATGCTGAAGGAATAGAGATTATCAAGATGTCTGCTCAAACTTTGCAGCCAATAGCATTTATCTCAAAAAACAAAATAAAATTTAAACACAAAATACAAATAATTTAAAAACCATCCTCATGTTGCCTGGCAACGTTAGGATGGGGTTTGAGTGTAGCTTTTTATTGCTAGGGCGTATAGAGCCAAAACTATATTCATGACTATTTCTTTAAAAAGACCTGTGGGGTTTCTTTTTTCTGCCATGGTTGGGTTTTCGTCAAATTCACCTTTCTTTCTTTTTTCTTTGAAACAATCTAATTGCTCTTTCATGATCAAAACATATGGTGAGTCGTCCACCATGCTTAGTCACACTTCCATAAGCTCAATTTCATTTTTCAAGCAAAACATTGCGTTAAAAATTTTGCATGCTTCTTCAAAAGAAAAAAGTTTGGGATAATTTTCTTCAAGATATTTGGACAAAAAAACAAAAAGTTCATTTTCTTCAACATCATGTAAAATAACCCGACCCATTTCTTCTAGCTTGGTTGTGTTTTCTCAGTTTACTCCAAAAAAACTCATGCTATAATGTTTTAAAATTGCCAACATATCTTTTCTTGGCAACAATTCTCGGCACAACATGAGTATTAATCATTGATATTGAAATTCTTCTTTATTTTTTTGTGTTATGTTTTCCATGATTATGATTGTAATACTTTTTTGTGATAAAATCAATTGGTTTTTTGTTGTGTTGCCAAAAAGCGGCCGTATGGCCGCTTTTTGGTTAATTTGGAAGTATTTGGATTGATTTTGCTACAAAGTTGTTGCTGTCATCTGCCTTGCCCTCAGCTGATATTTTGGATCCTATTTTTAGATCGGTTTTTTCTGCTGAAATGTTTTTTAAAAATATTGATTCTTCTTGCAAAAAAATATTTTGAGTGTTGTTGTTTGG
>CAYGJE010000027.1:4170-7627 GCA_964350215.1 uncultured Candidatus Saccharibacteria bacterium
TTGGATGCTTTTACTGCTGGATAGTATCCAAATATTATGCCTATAAATGCTGATACTCCAAATGCCAACAAAACAGCTGACAAAGAAACGCTGGCATTGAGCGAAGTGAATTGACTCAATACAAATGAAACGAGTCATCCAAAGAAAATGCCTATTATGCCACCTGCTATTGTGAGCAAAGTGGACTCTGCCAAAAATTGGAAATTGATATCTGCTCTTGTGGCACCAATTGATTTTCTTAGACCAATCTCTTTGGTTCTTTCAGCCACATTGGTGAGCATCATGTTCATAATACCAATACCGCCTACCAACAAAGATATGCTAGCAATGGCTGAGAGAAGAATTGTGAAAGTGCTGGTTATGGATGATGCAACGTCCAAAATGTCTGCTTGGCTAAATACCATGAAATCGGCTAGTTCGGGATTGGTGATATTGTGTCTTTTCAAAAGCAACTCAGTAACATCGGTTCGCACATTTTCCATATCTTTTTGATTGGTTACTTGGATATTGATGGTGCTGACAGCTTCTGACCCAATTAAAAATCTTTGAGCTGTGGTGATTGGCACATATGCAATGTCATCTTTGCTGACGCCAAATCCACCGCCTCCCATTTCTTTTAAAATTCCTATTACTTTGAAATCAATTTGATTGATCCTGACTTTTTGACCTATTGGGTCTATACCTTCAACAAATAAATTGGCGGCTGTTTCTGTGCCCAATATCACAACTTTGGAATTGCTGTTGATGTGCTGAGGAGAAAAATCAATACCACGTTCTACTTCTATTTTGCGGACTGTAAAGTAATTGGCGGAAACACCTGTGGTGGTGGTATTGGTGTTTTTGCCTTTGGTGACTATTTGCAAACGACGAGAAACTTCGGGCGCCACCAAATCAATGTTTTTTATTTCTTCTTCTATGGCTCTGGCGTCATCTAAGTCCAGTGTTTGTGCTGAACCAGCACTCATTTGAACAGGACTGCCCACTCCTCTTTGAGTGCCTGGATAAACAAATATGAGATTTGATCCTATTGATTGAATGCCTTCTTCAATGGTGTTTTTGGCTCCTTGGCCAATAGAAAGCATGGCAACTACCGAGCCAATACCAATGACAATTCCTAGAATAGTCAAACTAGTTCTTGCTTTGTTGGCAAAAATGGCTGTGTAGGTTTCTTTGAATAAATCCGATAAAAGCATAATATTTTTTTAATTTAATTGATCACTTATTATTTGACCGTCTTTCATGGTGATTACTCTTTTGGCTTGATCGGCAATGTATTGCTCGTGAGTGATCCACACAATGGTTCGGCCTTTGGCGTTTAACTCCCTAAATATATTTAAAATATTTTCTGTGTTTTTGCTGTCAAGATTGCCAGTGGGTTCATCTGCCAAAATTATGGACGGATTGTTGACTAGTGCTCTAGC
Source organism: uncultured Candidatus Saccharibacteria bacterium (assembly GCA_964350215.1). Taxonomy (GTDB): domain Bacteria; phylum Patescibacteriota; class Minisyncoccia; order UBA6257; family JAKLIH01; genus CAYGJE01. The sequence goes on from CAYGJE010000027.1 coordinate 5,592, forward strand.
AATAGCGACGCGTTGCATCAGTCCTCCGGAAAGTTGATTGGGCATGTGTTTTAAATGCGTGTGATCGAAGTTGACTTCTTTTAAGAACTTTTTTGCTTCTTCTTCTCTATTGCCTTTAAATTTTTTGGAATATACTAGTGGCAACATAACATTTCTCAACACATTGGCATGAGGCAAAAGATTGAACGATTGAAAAACAAATCCTATGTCATTGGCGCGCATATTGGCCAACTCGTTTTCTGACATTTTGGAAACATCGGTGTTGTTAAAAATATATTCTCCTGATGTTGGTGTATCTAGGCATCCTAGCATGTTCATAAGAGTGGATTTGCCACAACCTGACGGCCCAACAATAGCCACAAACTCACCTTTGTTTATGGTAAAAGAAACTCCGTTTAATGCTTTTGTTTGGGTGTCGCCTGTTTGATATGTTTTTGTCAAATTTTTTATTTGTATCATGATTTTGTTTTATCTGCTTCTTGGCATGCTTCGATTGGCGCCAGGCATGCTTAATGGATTGGTGCTGGCTTGCTTTGGTTTTGTGTTGGACGAGGTGGTGGTTTTGGTGATAACATTGTCACCTTCTTTTATACCGCTTATTATTTCTGTTTGAGTGTCATTGCTAATGCCAGTTTTCACAAAAACTTTTTTGATTTCATCGCCATTTAGCAGTTCTACATATGTTTCGGTGTTTTCATATTTTATGGCTGATATTGGCAGAACAATGGAGTCGGTGATAATATCGGTGATAATATCAACTGACAAGCTCATACCTTTTTTGAGACGCTCGTCTTGGGTGTCAAAACTTATTTTGACATCATAGGTGACCACTCCTTGAGTGATGGTGGCCAATTCGTCTATTTCTATAACTTTGCCTGTGAGAGTGAGGTCTTCAATGGCGTCAAAAGTAATGTTTGCTTTTTGACCTAGTTTTATTTTGGCAACATCTGTTTCATTGAGTGTGATTTTGGCTATTTGTTGGTTGGTGACCAAATTTGCCACAATAGTGCTAGTTGATATTTGATCGCCTGTTTGAATTTGATCATTGGCTGAAGCTATCACCCCGTTTAATGATGCATATATTTTGTGATTGGACAAATATTCTTGCGCATCAGCAACTTCTTTTTCCTTGCGACGAATGTTGAGGTCTTGTGTTTCGTTGTTTATGTCGATTTTTTTGTAGCTGTCTTTGGCTGTTTGCAAAGAATTTTTTACACTTTTGATATTGTTGACGTGGTTGACCAATGTTGAGTTGAGATTTGATAGCTTGGTCACCTGGTCATTGGTTATTTGCGTGGATATTGGTGATGTTATGTTGTTGACACTAAGCAGATATTGATATTTTTGTGTGAGGTTGAGAGTTTGTCTTATCAAATCCAAAAAATCTTGATCTATTTGATATGTTTTTTCAAGTATTGAATCGATTTCTTGTCTGCTAGATTGGTTGTTGAGTGCTCATGATGCTGATTGAATATCTTCGTATCTGCCCTTAATGTCTAGATATTGCTGTTCGGCTGTTTTGGTTCAATATGACAAATCAACGCCAGTGTTGGTGCTTTGTTGGATAAATCTTATCAGTCGTAAATAGTAATCCACATCGTTGTTGTCATCTTCAGTGGAATTATAGCTGCTTTCTTCAAACATTGGTTTTATTTGGGGCATTAAGTTGGAAATATCTTTGTAGTTGTTGGTGAGTGCGTTTAAAACATTGTTGTAAGCAATGTTTAGATCGTCGGTGGTGTCAAGTGATAAATCTTTGGCTGATATTTTGGCATTGGAAAGATTGATTTGTGCGTTTCACAAGTCCTTTTCTGCTGCTTCGCTGTCTAGCTCTAAAAGTAAATCGCCCCTGTTTACCTTTTGCCCATTTTTTATATTGATATAAGATATTTTGCCGGCAATTTTTGGCTTGACTTCAATTTGGTCAAGAGCAAAAACTTGACCTGTGCCTGATATGATGTTTATTAAAATATCTTTTTGTGCTGATATTGTTTCATGAGTTACCACACCATTTTTCTTGGTGATGTTTTTAATTG
>CAYGJE010000028.1:0-7123 GCA_964350215.1 uncultured Candidatus Saccharibacteria bacterium
AATCCCATGCTTTAAACTATCTTTTTCAAGTAGCCAAGTTTTAGTTTTTTCAAAATTAAACTATTTCTTGACTGCTTGAAAGAGTGGCAAAAAAACAAAATTAAGCTTTCCCCGGCTTAAATGGGGAGAAGGAGAATATGATGAAAAGAATAATTATTGGAATAACTGTAACTGACGGCAAAAAAGTAAAAGAAAGGCTAGAATGGTTTTGCCGAGGCCGAGAGGCCATAGCCATGAGAAAAGAGTTTATGTACCAATCTTTGTCAACAGGTTGGGATCAATCGTCTCGGGGCGATTGGATGATTAGTCTCGTCGAATACTTTAAGGTCAACGACAGGGCACATACTTTGGCCAAAGGCCTCTTTGCAAACTCTGTCAGACACCTAATGACAGATAAAAGGAGTCTGGATGCGATAGACGCTGCTATCGCATACGGTCATGGCAAGATAACTAGAAAAGATCTAAGGGATGCACAAATTAAAGCTTGGTATGCAATCCCAGAGGACGGTCACGTTTCAGAGCTTGCAGAAAACGCATCAGACATCGGCGTGGATTGGTGCGACATGAATGACTTCGTGAACCTCGAAACAATGGCGGACATTTGCCGAGAGGTTCTAACAGAAGAGATTTCAAAGGTAATTAGCAATCTGGACCTTAATGAAGAAGGTCACAGGGGCATCGTTAACCTTTCTTTTGCATTTGAAAGAGTCAGGATATTAGATTTCCTGAAAATCTTCAGGCGTAAAAGCACAAATCGCCAGTTAGGATAGCTCTGGCGTAAAAGAAAAGCTATCAATAGTCGGGGAAGGAAACACGAAACTTCCCCCCTATCCTTCAAAAATCAAAACAAAACATTTTGATTTTTGAATACATAGGGGAACCCTACTTTTTTCCTCGAAGAACAGGAAAGTCCGTGATGATATTTTAGACTCTCTCCAAAATGTCGTTATGACTTTTACCAATCGTTCTTTGAGGAAAAAAGTAGGTTTTATCAAGTTTTTATCAAAAAAGTTATCCACAGGCACCTATTGACAAAACAAATAAAAAATGTTATAATTATAGTATATAAAAATAAATAAAAAAGCTTAATTATAGTTGTTTTTTGTCGAGAAAAGCAACTATTTGTCATTTTTAACCAAAATTGACATAGCATACTAAATATGATATAATTTAATCAAAATAAAACATAAATTAATATTATGAAAAACAAAAAAATATTCAAACTATTCTGTTTGTTTTTGGTCGTGGTCTTCGGACTTATTGCTTTTAATATAGAAAAATCATCTGCTAGCTCATGCTCAGTCAGAATTGTTTCACCAAAAGACGGTGACTATATAGAAGCAGGCCAAAGCATTCCAGTCAAAATTTTTATTGACTGTCCATACGCTTACAAAGTTGACTATAGTTTACTCAACATTGAAAGCGGTTACAAGCAAACTCAAACATTTGCTGGGATCATTGATTATGGTAATGTCACTTTAAACAGCTACTCAGGAAGCAATGTTACTGCTGCCTTAAGAAACTACACCAGCGATTCTATTACTTTTACAGTTGTTTTATACAAATGTATTAGTCCAAAAGATTTTACTGGCGGAACATGTAATTCATGAGAGTCAGTAACTACTTCTGTGAGATTAAAAATCAAACAAGCATCAACACCAACTCCAACAACTCCAGCGCCAAGCGCTCTTGATGTTGCATGTTATGCCACACCTCATCCAGCTAAAGTTGGACAAAGTGTGAAAGTTTATGCCACTGTTTCAGGAGGCACACCTTCATATAGATATTCATGAAGTGGTGACATCTCTGGTAACACTAAAGATGTTTACAAAACATTTAACACCGAAGGTGTTTATGGGTTCACGGTAACAGTCACTGATAGCAAAAATCAAACCAAAAGCGCTAAATGTGCAACTTATGTTGAAGGAACTACGCCAACACCAACCACTCCTACACCAACATATCCACCAGCTCCAACAAGATATACTTGTAACTGATCAACATATAGTTGCCAACCATCTTTATTGGGCGAATATTCAACAGCATCATCTTGTCAAAACGCATGCCAACCAACTATTCAGCCAATGAGATACACATGTAACTGATCAACATATAGTTGTCAACCTTCCACAACAGGAGAATATTCTTCTCCAAGTGCATGTCAAAACGCATGTCAACCAACTATTCAACCAATGAGATACACATGTAACTGAGCAACTTATAGTTGCCAACCATCCACAACTGGTGAATATTCTTCTCCAAGTGCATGTCAAAACGCATGTCAGCCAACCATTCAACCAACAAGATATACTTGTAACTGATCAACATATAGTTGCCAAGCATCTAATATGGGCGAATACAGCACCAATAGCGCTTGCGCTGCAAGTTGTGTAGCTGTAACTCCACCACCAGTCACAAGATATGAATGTAACAGTTCAACCTATAGCTGTAATGTGTCTAACAATGGACCATACACTTCTTACACAGAATGTTTTTACGATTGTCAGGCACCAAAATATTCTTGCAACAAATCAACCAACCAATGCTATGTTGATAGCAACGGTAACTTCACAAGTTTAGTTGATTGCAATGAGTCATGTGCCAAAAAACCAATCACTGTTAAAATAACAGCAAATCCTTCAATCATTGACAGAGGTCAATCATCAACGCTTATTTGAACATCAAGTAATGCAACATATTGTACTGCCACAAATGGATGAAGTGGAAGCAAAGTCATCAATGGAAGCCAATTGGTAAATCCAATAACAACCACAACCTATACTATCACATGTTATAATGGTTCTGGTGACTCAGCTACTGACACAGCTATTGTCAGCGTGAGAGATATCAACCCAAGTGTTGACTTAAACGCTTACCCATCTACTATATATAGAGGACAAACAGCTATTTTATCATGAAACTCACAAAACGTTGTTTCTTGTAGCGCATCAAATGGATGAAGCGGAAGCAAAGCTATTAACGGCACAGAAACAATAGCTCCAATAGTAACTACTATATATACAATAACTTGTTTGGGCACAAACGGAACAACTGTTTCTGATTCAGCCACAGTCAATGTGATTGATCAACAAACAGATAATGTTTTGGCTATTACAAAGTTGGGCAGAAATTTGTCTAACGGTGATCAAAGCTATGCCAAAGTTATAAGAGCAAAAAAGGGAGATGTAATAGAATTTTATATTCTTGTTTCAAACGTCAACAGCACAAAATATGCAAACAATACAATTGTTTTGGATAAATTACCTGTTGGTTTGAATTACTACATCAACACCACAAAAATCGACAATATTGCAAATGCTGATGGCATAACTGTCAGTGGCATAAGCATCGGTGTGTTGCGACCAGGCGAAAAGAAAATAGTTACTTTCCAAGCAATAGCTGGGGAAATAATTGGTCAATATACTTTGACAAATATTGCTGAAGCAAGAGCCGACAATGTGAATTTGGTCTCTGATACAGCCACTGTCACTTATAGTGCTGTGTTGGGAGCATCCACTATTGCCACCGGCCCAGTGGAAACTGGATTGTTGCTTAGCACTTTGAGCATTGCCATCACTGGCTCAGCTTGATACTATCTCAACAAAACAGAAAAAGGCAAAAAGTTATTGAAAGAAATGGAAACCAAAAGAATCCAAAAGAAAATCGATAGCTTAAGATAAAATATTCCGGCCGCCAATTACATTGGCGGCCGGTTGTTTGTCCATTGATTTTTGAACAAATATTTGCTAATATATAAACACAAAAATATATGGCGGCTGTAGCTCAGTTGGTTAGAGCGCTTGTCTGTGGATCAGGAGGTCGTGGGTTCGAATCCCATCAGCCGCCCCAACAACACACAAATCAAAAAACGCGAACATTATTCGCGTTTTTTGTTTATCTTTATGGCTTGACCTTCAATGATGGCTTTGGTTATTTTTTCATAAGCCAAGTAGAGAATTCTTTGATAGGTGGTTCGAGATATTTTCATTTGTTTGGCTGCTTCTGTTTGATCTAGTCCAACAATATGTTTTATTCTTAGCGCCTCCAACTCGTCTATCTCTAGTGAAGTTTCTTTTAAAAATCTCATGGGCACGCCTTGCGGCTTGTAGTAGAGATCTTTGTGTCTAAAGCCAATATGGCGATTTAGTTTTGGTCTAGGCATAAAAAGTTTTTATTGTTTTTCTATGTCTTGTTTTTCTTGTTCCAATTCCTTTAAATATTCTTTGGTGTTTTCTATTTCTTGGTTCAAAATATCTTTGTTGGTGGCATTTGATAATCTATTGCCTCCAAAAAAAGGACAGCACTTTCTAAATCCTCTCATAAAACCATTTGGCTTTTGACAGTTTCCCAATCCACGCCCAGTCATTTGGCCTTGGCCATTTGGGCCTGTTTGATCAAAATTTGGCATAATATATTTTTAGTTTTTGATTAATTGTCTCGGCCTTTATTATGGGCATATGCCCATATCTATAGTATAGCAGAATTCCAGAGAAAGTCAATACCTTGGCACCGCCAAACACTTGACCCTAATCCTAATTATAAAAAGATTATGATTAGGACGGGTCTACAAACACTTGCCCCGCTACGCTCCACACTGATTGACATTATTTTTTAAATCACTAATCGTGATTTAAAAAACGGAAACCTTGTGCTAAATTAGAAAATTAGTTAAAACAATGTTAGGATATTATTCAAAGCTTATGATAAGACATAAATGACGATCAGTGTGGGGGTTCAAGTCCTTACAAATGCCAATTTTCGAAAGCAAATGTTTTTTCGGAAATTGACATGTAAGCACTTGTCCTCTGTACCCCTGTTTGTGCGTCATAAATTACAAAGCATAGCTTTTAAATTTATGACACAAACACTTGACTTTATTTTTTTAATTTACTACTATTTTAAAAAATAAACACACTATCATGGCAAAAGGAAAACTAATCGTATTTGAGGGTATGGAGTGTTGCGGCAAAAGCAAACAAATTGAGCTTTTGTCAAAATATTTTGAGGATCAAAATATAGAATTGGCCTATGGCAAAGAGCCGGGACAAACAGAGGCAGGCAACAAGATAAGAGAAATATTAAAATTCAACGAAGACCCATTAAGCCCAAGAACTCAACTTTTACTTTTAAACGCAAGCAGGTCAGATATATATGAGAAAATTATAATACCCGAATTAGACAAAGGCAAAGTTATCATTCAAGACAGAGCTTGACCGTCAAGCGTTGCTTACCAGGCATTTGCTGGCAAAGTGGACCTTGAAAAAGTGGAAGACCAAATCAAATTTGCTATTGGCCCAACCATGCCAGACATTGTGTTTTATATGAGAATACCCATACAACAATATGAGCAAACCATGAAAGAAAGATTTGTCACTAGAAATGAAAAAATAGACAATTTTGAAAAGCAAGACATGCAATACTTTGAAAAAGTTTTTGATGGCTACGAATATCTTGCTCAAAAATACAAAGACACATGGATAAAAATAGACGCATTAAAATCAATCGAAGAAATCCATCAAGATATAATAAAAGTAATAAACGAAAGGTTCAATTAAAAAACCCCGTGAGATATCTCACGGGGTTTTTTAATTAACGCTAGAGCCAAAAGAAACATCTTTGTCCGGTACTAGCGCGCTCACAATATCATTTTCTTTGTCATGGCAAGCCAATATCATTGCTTGGCTTTCCATATCGAGCATATTTCTATATTCTAGATTGACCACAAAAGTAAAATTTTTGCCAATCATGTCTTCAGGATTGTATCATTTGGCAATACCAGACAAAACCTGTCTTACATCATCATTGCCAAAATCAACTTTAAGTTTTAGCAGCTTGTTGCTTTGTTCTACTTTTTGCGCTTCCAATATTTTGCCAACTTTGATTTCTATTTTGGCAAAATCATCAATGTTTATAGTGTCCATGTTGTTAGTTTAATATTTGTAAATTTGGGTTCACCTCGAGAGTCAAGCAATCGTCTTTTTTGCCTGATAGATGTTCATGGTATCCTGCCAAAGCAATCATGACAGCATTGTCAGTAGACATTTTTTTGTCAGGAGCCACAAAAGTGTAAATATCTTTTGTTGATTGTTCAAATTTTTGCCGCAATCTATTGTTGGCTGACACCCCTCCAGATATCATTATTGTTTTGGCATCAATATCTTTAGCCAACTTCAAAGTTTTGGCCACCAAAACAGCGCATATCACTTCTTGCGCCTCAAAACATATTTGAGGAATTATTTTTTTGGAAAATTTGCCCTCTTTTTTTAAATCTTGTATCAAATACAAAACAGCGGTTTTGAGTCCAGAAAAACTAAAGTCATAGTTGTTTTTGTGGAGCATTGGCTTTGGCAGATTGAAGGCGCTTTTGTGAGTTGGATTTTTACAAGCAAATTCATCAGCCATTTTTGACACAAACACTCCGCCAGGATATCCCAGGTTTAGCATTTTGGCTATTTTGTCAAAGCATTCTCCAGCCGCATCATCTAGTGTTTCTCCAGCTATTGCGATTTCATTTCAATTTTTTATTTCATATAGTTGGGTATGTCCACCAGACACAAGCAAACAAACAGCAGGCAGTTTTACTGAGATTTTATCATAGCATTTTTCTTTGGCAAAACAAGAAAGAACATGTCCCAACAAATGATTTGTACCAATTATTGGTTTTTGAGTGAAATAGGCCAAGGCCTTTGCAAAGTTTAGTCCCATGAGCAATGCTGGTTGTAACCCAGGGCCCTTTGTCACAACAATCAGATCTATCTGTTTCAAAAAATCGGACTTTTTTATTTTTGCATTTTTCAAAGCGAGATCAAACATTGGCTTTAAATTTTTTTGATGTTCTCTGGACGCCAAATTAGGAACAATGCCGCCATATTTTGCATGGAGCTTGGTTTGGCTGGATATTTCATTTGATAAAATTTTTACTTGTAGATTTTCAAAAGTATTTTGGCACGAAACAATTGCCACTGAAGTATCATCACAAGAAGTTTCTATGGCTAAGATATTCATTGTATTTTTTTATAAATATAATAATGTTATTGTATCACAAAAAAGCCAAAAAGTCACGCTTGACATAGGAGCTTTTCTTTGTTATAATAAATAAACTTTGTAAATTAATAAAAGAAAA
>CAYGJE010000029.1:0-3616 GCA_964350215.1 uncultured Candidatus Saccharibacteria bacterium
GTATATCACAATATTGCAATTTATTCAACAAAAAACCAGGCACGGCCTGGTTTTTTGTTTATATTTTAGATAATCTCTATGCCCATGCTTCTTGCTGTGCCCTCCACAATTTTCATGGCACCTTCTATGTCATTTGCATTTAAGTCAGGCATTTTTCTTTGGGCTATTTCCTTGACTTGATCTTTTGTGATCTTGCCAACTTTTTTCAACAATGGATTGGCAGCACCTTTTTGAACATTTGCTGCTTTAAGCAATAAACTTGCCACTGGCGGTTCTTTAAATGTCAATGAAAAAGTTCTGTCTTCGTACACAGTAATTTCCACTGGTATCACATCTCCTTTTTTCTCTTGTGTTTGGGCATTAAAGGATGAACAAAAATCTTGAATGTTTATACCATGTTGTCCCAATGCTGGACCAACTGGAGGAGCTGGATTAGCTGCACCTGCAGGAATTTCCAATTTTATAACTGTTTTAATTTTTTTATTAGCCATAATAACTATATTAACAATATTTTAATTAAGATAATTTACTCACTTGCAAAAAGTCAACATCGACTTTTGTTTCTCTGCCAAAAATACCCACCGAAACTTTAATGCGACCTTTTTCACAATCAATTTCTTCAATCACACCCTCAAAATCTTTAAAATGTCCATCCACAATCTGAACTCTTTCTCCCACAGAAAAATCTATTTTATAATGAGGATCGCTTCCACCAATTCTTTTAAAAATCAAATCCATTTCTCCGCGGTCCACTGGCAAAGGAGTCGTGCCTGCGCCAATAAACCCAGTCACATGAGGAGTGTTGCGGACCACATATCAAGATGTGTCGTCCACTATCATCTCCACAAACACATATCCTGGAAAAATCTTTTCTTCGTAAGTGGTTCGTTTGCCGTTTTTAATTTTGATTTTTTGCTCGATAGGAACCAAAACTTCAAAAACTTTATCAGTCAAATCAAAAGCTTCTATTCTTGATTTTAGGTTTTTTGCCACCGCCTCCTCATAACCAGGAGAAGTGTGCAAAACATATCAGTTTTTTCCTAAATCTAGCTCTTGTCTAGCCATAACTTTTTATTATAATTATTTTTAAAAAATTTGAAGTAGTAGTTTTTCCAAAGAAAAATCCATCACTGAAAGCAATAAAGAATAAAACGTAGCAATAACCAACACTGCGCCTGTCAATGCGATGGCCTCTTTTCTTGTTGGTCAGTGAACCTTTTTCAATTCCATCAAAGCTTCTTTAAAAAAGCTTTTTGTCTTCTTCAAAACATTCATATTTGTAAATTTAATCTATATAACGTATTATATCACAAAAGTTTGCAAAAAGCAAGAACTTAGCTATTTGCCTGGGTCTATCATTTCTACCTCAAAAACTAGGTCTGAACCAGGTGTTATAGCCCCAACTGAATTATCGCCATAGGCCATTTCTGCTGGTATTTCAAGCTTTCTGATTTCTCCCTTTTTCATACCCAAAACACCCTTGTCTCATCCCTCGATAACTTGACCTGCGCCCAAAACAAACTCAAATGGCATGCCTCTATCCAAGCTAGAATCAAATTTTGTGCCATCGAGCAATCATCCGGTATAATGCACTTTAACTGTTGATCCGGACTTTGCTTCCACTCCTTCACCTTCTTTTAGAATTGTACTTTTTAATTCATTCATGATTTCTTCATTATTATCTGTTTTATTAACTTGACTATTTTTGTTGGCAGCATATATCAAAACAAATAATGCCACCAAAACCAATACCACTGCAAAGGCGATCATTGTTATTTTTTTCATAAATACATTTTAAAAGCTTTATTAACCTACAAACATACTACCAAATTTATATCAAATATTCAAGTTTTCCAAACAAAAAAGGATTCTTTGTTTGACTTTTATCAATATTTATTATAATATAACCATAACCAAATATGCTATATTTTAACTTTTTGGGGGTATAGTTCAATGGTAGAATAGCGGTCTCCAAAACCGTTGATCCCCGTTCGAGTCGAGGTACCCCCGCCAATTACATCAGTGCTTTCTCAAAATAACTACTGCAATAAAATCAAAAAAAGAAATAAAAAAAGGACGGGGTATCCCGTCCTTTAGCCATTATGACGTCTCCGAATATGTCCATGCCTCTTCAACTAGTTGTTGTCCAACCACCTTGCACTTACCGTGAAACTCCTCTATCAACATCATGTTGGCACCATGAGTACCTCCGAGCACCTTTAGCCAAGGTGGAGTAACAAGCCAATGAAATTGAAAAGTTTTATCTCCATATTTTGGGATTGCCACAAGGTCATTGGCATACACAACATTTCCTTCGCAGTCCTGCATTATGCCTCTGACATACCCTTCCGGAACACGAGAAGAAAAAGTGTTCCTATCATACACCCATGTCGGCTCATTTTCTCCAACCTTTTTTACATAAATCTTGTCTCTAAAATCTTTATAACGCAGAATCTCTGGCATATATTATATCTCCTTAAAGAACAAATTTATGCATTTATTGTATCACAAAAGTTCCCACATTGCAAACAACGCCGAACCAGCATTCACAAATATCCTTTTATGCGGTTTTCCCTTTCAACTGCTCCACTGTTTCATTTAGCATCTGACAATAAAGATTAAGACCAATTTTATTGATATTACCGGACTGTTCTTTACCCAAAATATTGCCTGACCCACGTAGTTCCAAATCCTTCATGGCAATCTGATACCCTGCTCCCAAATAATTTGCTTCCTTCAAGGCATCCAATCTCATTTTTGCCACACTTTTCAACTCTTTAGGATAAAAGAAATATGCAAACGCTTTATTGGCGCCTCTACCAATTCGCCCTCTTAGTTGATATGCTTGTGCCAACCCCAACCTTGTGGCATCGTCCACTATCAAAGTATTTGCATTATCAAGATCCAGGCCGTTTTCAATTATGGATGTTGCCACCAGCACATCTATTTTTTTGTTTTTAAAATCTTCCATCACTCTCGTGATATCTTTTTCCTTCAGGCGGCCATGCAAAAAATCTATTTTCACATTTTGATTATTTTTTTGCAGTTTCAACACCTCTTGTCAAATATTAAAAATACGATTGTGCACATAAAAAACTTGCCCTCCTCTTTCCATTTCAGTTTTTATGGCGTCTTTGACTATCTCAATGTTATAGGGCAAAATATAAGTGCTAATGTCTTGTCTGTTTACTGGTGGTGTCAAAATGTTTGATATTTTTTTGAACCCAGACAAAGCAATATTCAAAGTTCTTGGAATTGGCGTAGCCGACAAGCTCAACAAATGAGCGTCTATATATTTTTCTCTTAATTTTTCCTTTTGTTTTACACCAAATCTTTGTTCTTCATCCACAATCAACAAAGCCAAATCTTTAAATTTCAAATTTTTAGAAAGCAATTTGTGCGTGCCCACAATAATATCAACGTCTCCACTTTCCATCATTGTTTCGATTTCTTTAACTTCTTTTGCTGTTTGCAACCTTGAAAGCATTGCCACTCTAATTCCAAACTTTTTCATCCTATTACAAAACACATCAAAATGTTGTTTTGCCAATATCGTGGTTGGCGCCAAAATAGCTGTTTGTTTTTTGTTTATGGCCGCCCTAAAAGAAGCTCTCAA
>CAYGJE010000029.1:3716-6710 GCA_964350215.1 uncultured Candidatus Saccharibacteria bacterium
ATCTTCAAACAACGCTGTTGCCTTAGCAATGTTCACTTTGGCATAAAGGTTTAAAAGTTCTTTTGCCAGTTTCACCAAGTCCTCTTTTATTTTTTTCTTGGTATTGAACCATGTTTGAGTAGACAATCGATTTATCACTGGCTTGTCAAAACCATAATAAAGCCCAATCTTGTCGGCCTTATCCATTGGCACCAACAAGCGATCATTTGTTAAGCTATCTTTTGCCTTGCCATACAAAATATTAAAATAATTCTCGCCATTTTCTTCCACAATACCTTGAAAAATTCCAATGCCATGATCCAAGTGTACCACATAGCTTCCCTCTTTCAAACTCTTCAGCTCTGGCAAAGATTTCAAAACTTTTATTCTTTTTTTGATTTCTTCTGGCTCCAAGTCAGAAATTTTCATTTCTGATATATCGGCCACAAAATTTCCAGCAAACTCAATTCTAAAAGGATTTTTTGTGTTTATCGGAAAAATATCCAACACATTACCCCTCAAAGAAAACTCTCCTTTGAATTTCACAAAATCCACTTTTTCATAATTCAAATCCGACAATATTTTTGTGAACATTGATTGCATTATTTTTTTACCTTCAAAAATCACACACCCCTTATCATTTCACAAGTTTTGTTTTTTGATGCTATTTACAATGCTGTCTTTGTTTTCATTAAATCAAACTTCACCCCTTTCCAAAAAATAAGGGGTCACACTCACAATCAACAGTTCTTGTTTTTGATTTTCCATAAAAAGTTTTTAACTTTATTATCTTATCAAAAAAACAATAAAAAAGCGAGACACCTGTCTCGCTTTTATCAAAAACAAAGCTGTAGCTCTGTGCAGCCAAAACCAAAACGCATTCAGGTGGAAAAGAATAGAGTTTTGACTGTTCAATTGTTTCAATGGGAAGTTTAAAAATTTTTTCCAGTTCATTTCTTTCAAACATACTAAATATTCTTTCCGCTGAGACCACAAAAGAATTTACTATTGCGCCATCTTCTGACAATAAATCCATGAAAGCACCTGTCACAATAGGGTTTTTCTTTAACCTTTTCCAAACTTCAAGATCTCCTGGTAACTTCGAAATAGGCATCACTATCCTAGCCAAAACCATATCCATAAACCACCTCCTTCTAAAAGATTTAATTTACTAACAAAATTATATCATATTTTATATCAAAAATAAAGATTTGGCTCTATTATTTTTTGAGCAAGTTTTTACGCAACACAATAATAACTATCAATGCTCCGTTCGACAGTGCCAAAAAAACCGGAAATACCATTTTGACCACACTAAACTCTCTTATCGACAATATGCTAAACACACTTGCCGAAACATAAATCAAATAAAAAAACCAATCTTCTGTGCCTGGGTTTTTCCATGATTTGATATAGGTAGGTATATAGGCCATTGTGCCTGCCAAAATACTCGTTACCAGCCCAGCCAAAGAATTGCCGATCAAAACTCACACCCCCAATGATGTCAGTGCAACAGTTAAAACAACCAAATCAAATTTTGATCGCCCACCCATTCCTTTTTTCAAAGACAACAAAAATATCACTATCGAACCAAACGCCGCCATAAAAGCCACGTATATGGAGTTTGTATCTTTTTCCATAAGCAAAAAAACAAATATCAAAACAAAAATCAACATAAACAAAAATCTTGTCATTCGTTGAGGCCTAAAATATCCTTTCAAAATTGTTCTTATTCCTCACAAAAACCCTCACACACTCAAAACAATAGAGACCAACAAAAATATATCTTTCATTTTTAATTTTTAAAATATTTTTTATTTTTTATTTTATCTGGCAAATAACTTTCTTTGTCGTATTTTTCATACCCTTTGCCATAATTCAAATCCTTCATCAGTTTTGTATCAGCATTTCGTATTTTTAATGGTATCGGCAAATTGCCATGTTCTTTCACATCCTCCATGGCTTTAAAATATGCATTGTAAGCAGATCTGTCTTTTTTGCAATTAGCCAAATACACTGCTGCGTGCGCCAAATTTATTTGTGCCTCTGGAAATCCAATTGTTTCCACTGCTCTAAAAACTTCATTAGCCACCACTAGTGCCGTTGGCACTGCCACACCAATATCCTCACTAGCAAACACCACCATTCTGCGAGCAATAAACTTTGGGTCTTCTCCTCCTTCCACCAATCTTGCCAAATAATATAACGCTGCATCCACCTGCCCAGCCCTCAAGCTCTTGATATAGGCACTAATCAAGTTATAGTGCTCATCAGATTTTTTATCATATCTCAAAAACTTCGACTGCAAAGTATTTTTCAAATTGTCAATATTTATTTCCTTATACAGCATCAAGCAATTTTCCATCATTGTTATGGCTTGTCTGGCGTCTCCATTGGCCATCATAACCAATCAGTCAATTGATTTTTTGTCCATATTGATTTTAGTTCTTTTGATAATCTTTTTCATTTCATGTTCCGAAAATTCATTTAGCACAAAAACTCGGCATCTCGAGAGCAATGGTGAAATAACTTCAAAACTTGGATTTTCAGTAGTAGCTCCAATCAAAACCAATTCACCACTCTCCACATAAGGTAACAAAAAATCTTGTTGGGCCTTGTTAAACCTATGAATTTCATCCAAAAACAATATCTTGTTTATAAGATTTCCCTCATTGATTATTTTTCTTATATCGTCTTTGCCAGCCGACACTGCTGAGAGTTCAAACAAATTAACATTCAAACTCTTGGCATATATTTTTGCCAAAGTTGTTTTGCCAACCCCTGGTGGCCCTCACAAAATAAAAGAAAACAAATGGCCATTTTCTATTGCCACTCTCAGTGGTTTACCCTCACCCACCAAATGATCTTGCCCTATAAACTCTTTCAAATTTCTAGGGCGTATTTTGGATGCCAATGGTTCCATATTTTTATCTTTATATTTAACAAAGTATAACAAATTTCCCCCTTTAAAACAAATAGCCCCGTATAGCATATGCTATACGGGGCGCTATTCTA
>CAYGJE010000030.1:0-6678 GCA_964350215.1 uncultured Candidatus Saccharibacteria bacterium
TCCTTTATTCATTTTTCTTGATGCTTGTATTCTGGCATCGCCAATTTCACTGCCATTCAAAACTTCTTTGAATGGTTTTTTATTTTTGTATGCACCAGCTCATGCAATATCACATAATCAATCACCTCAGACGGTGCCATTATCAAACGCCAATTTATCCTAATATCATTTCTAAAATTACACGTTCCCCATCTTTTTTTCGCATTCGAAATCATCACTTTGCCATATTCATATCCAAAATCACGCGCTATCTCACAAACCCTATCTGCAAAATAATCTAATGCTTCTTTTTTATATCATTTTATTACCAAGTCCTTTGCCTTCAATATATTCTTTACTCTCAAAGTTTCTCCAAGCCATACCTTTTCTTTTTGATTACCATCAACCTCCATCTTATATCTTTTTCCCAAAAACAAAAACTCCTCACCTTCTTCATATTTTTTAAAAATCATCTTTTCTTTTCTACGTCCCACAATTCCCATTTTTTCAATAATTCACTTTTTTCTTTTTTGAACCAGTTCATCAATATAAAAATCGCTCACTCCAAAAGGCGCTTTCACCACCACCTCCATATTGCTATTGATTTGCAAAGCAATTGTTTTTCTTTTTGATCTCACTATTTTGTATTCCATTTTTCTATCATCTTTAACTTTTCCTCTTTTGAAAGTTTTTTAATGTTTATTTCTGCCTTCAAGGCACTTGAGCGGTCATCATATTTTTCACAAAAAACCATCGCCACTGGCCTTCGCGACCGGGTGTATTTGGCAGCCAAATCCGAGCTATTGTGCTCTGCTATTCTTTTTTCCAAATCCTTTGCAATGCCAGTATACAACGACCCGTCATTACATCTCACAATATACACAAAATACATATTTCATTTTTAATTCTACAAAATTATATCATATTTATAACATAAAAACACTCCATTTCCAATTTTGACAACCAAAACAATTTATGCTATAATAACCATACTTAATTTTGGACATTAAAAATATAATATTTTAGCTGTTTTTTTAAAAAACAGCAGAAAGGCTAGGAATATGAAAAATGTTCGATTCATTGTGACCTTGATAATTGGGGGATCATTTTCAATTGCTAACATTGGTATCTTTCTTTTTTCAACTTTTAAAGCATCTCCACAATACAGCCATCCTGTTCAAATTGCAGCTCTTGCTATCAGCGTGTTAATTATTATTTTTCTTATCATAGCTCTCACCGACATTGCATTAAAAATGCTTCCCAGCCCAATTCTCACAAAAAACGACCGGATATTCACGACAATTTATATGAGAGACATTTTTGCTAAATCAAAACAAATAGTCATTGATCGTGAAAAAACTTTTAGAGCATTTGTATCTGTTGAAGAATATCCTCAAAAAATTATTCTCCCACTAGAAGAATCAAAAAACATCACCATATTGTATGACGAGAAAGCGCAAATTCTATCCTTCTACACCCAAAAGCCACCAATAAGTTTGCCAGTAATTTTATGCGGCGAAAAAAAAGTATCTGCCTCCACTCTTGTTTTTTATTCAGGCAGCCATGGACCGCTATCTTTATGCAACACATTCAAAACAATCGACCCACCCGCCGACATGACAGTTATCCAAGAAATCATAGACACAATAAAAACAAACAATATTGACATCACTGCTCCAGTGTATATAGACGGATCCCTGTTCACAGATATAGTGCAAAGCGGTAAAATTATTGGCGAAATGAACTTTAAAGAAAAATTTCTTCTGATGATCATGAATATTTTTGGAGAAACAGAGCTGTACTCATCTATGGATTTTATACAAACCCTGAGCAACTTACTTTTTAAAAGCATGCGATCAAGGTTTTCCACAACTGGCACTTTATGGCCAGTAAAAGGATATCATATCGTGGAAACCCACGAAAGAGATAATCTAGCTGAAGTCAGCACCAATGAATAATATTTTAGCTGTTTTTTAAAAAACAGCAGAAAGGTTAAATATATGAGCGAAGTTTATTTTGTTTCCACTGAGGGATTGCTTATGAAGATCCTAATATTAAAAGCAGAACTTGAAAAGAAAAGAATAGACAAAGTGAGCACCTGTCGTGCAGAAATTACACAAATATGCAACTACACATCAGCAAAAACAGATAATCGAATTATATTTGAAAGCTCGTCGAAAGACATTTTGGCAACAATACAACAATGCCCTTATCGGTTTGTTCAAAACGAACAAACAAAAAAGATCTCACTGTCGCCATCATACCACATGAAAAACAGAAAAAAATTAGAGGAAATTTATGCCATCTCACCAGAGCTCACCAAATGTTTCAAAAACTTTTTCAAAGAAAAAATGCGCAAAGAGCAACAAGATTTTTTGAAGTTACGCGAAATTCCCGCAGAAGAATATGACAGAAACTATGGAAACAAATAACCCGACTAAAGCGCTGATATTTACAAGCCAGTCACCCCACACAACTAGGTTGTGTGGGGTATTTCTTTAAACAATTTTTACATTCCACCATTTATTTCCTTCTCCAATCTTTCAAAAAATTGTTCAGTAAAAATCTTTCTCTCTTTAGCCATTGCTTTTGCCTTATCAATATATAAATAATCTAAAATATATTTGTCCTTTGCTTCTCAATTAATCTGCGGGCTATGTTTTGTTTTATCTTGAATTCTTCCATTAATTTTGCCTCCTTGGTTTTCTTTTGCATATTCATTTATATCTACTTTTCTATATATATGGGCATTGTTTCTGCCAACTCAAGTGAAAGCCCTCGCCAAACCAATCGCCCCAACAGTTTCCAATTTGTCAGCATCAAAAACAATTTTTGCTTCCATTGTTTTTGGCTTGTTTTCTGTTCTAAATCTATGGGTCAAAATACAATCTTGAATATGTTTTATTTTTTCTTCGGAAAATCCCAAATCTCTAAGAATTGGTTCTGCCATTTTCATGCCTTCCTCAGCATGATCTGTTTGTCCCGTTGAATCTTCCAATTCCCTTTTCCCGCCAATATCATGCAACAATGACGCTGCTTTGATTACTTCCATATCAACATCTTCATTTTCTGCTATTTTAATAGCAAGGTTATAAACCCTCATCACATGATCAAAATCATGAGCCGAACAAAAGCCCAACTCTTTTTTCACGATTTCTTTTATTTTTTCAATTTTATCTTCCATGGTATTTTCTTAATTTATTAATTACAATCATTGCTGTCAAAAGCAATATTACCGAAAATGCAATATTATTTTTCTTTTTATTGTTTATATTATTTATTTCTTCGTTACGCAACTTGACCAATCAATCTCTCTCGCACGAAGGACATTTTTCAGAGAAAATTATTTGCTTCCCCCAATAAACATTATCTCCGTCACCCGAAAAAATTGTTTCTTTGCCGCCAGAATTAATGAAAACTTGCCAGTCAGCAGAAAACTTTTTTTGCTTATTAGTATCAGCCACCACGTCCATATCTCAATAATTATCACCTACCACTTTGATTGGGCGATATTGAACATCATATCCTTTTGTTTCTTCTGATTTTGATAAAGATAAAAAGTATTTTTGACCGATAGCCACCGGCTTTAAATCGTTATATCCACCTTCTCCTGATCTAACCCAATATTTTTCCAAATTATTTACTCTGATTCGCATATTTTTAAACACAAACATCTTTCTCGTCTGAGGAAAAACAAAAATAGTTTTTACTAGCCAAGAATCATTTTCTAATTTTGAATGCACTTCCCCCAAAATCAACACCTCTTGCCAAGAACCATCCATAACTCGACGCTCAGCCGAAGCTGCAAAAGCATTGAACGAAACAGAAAGCAAAACAATCAAAATTAATATTATTTTATATATTTTCATATTTTTTAATTTATTTTTTATCATGCTGCTCAATTCCAGCATATTTTACTTTTGACTTGTGTATAATATTCGTGCAATCATTTACAAACTCAGCCATTAGCTTTTTGTCTTGCAATATTTTTAAACTATCTTTATATTCTCTTTCCATCATTTCCACAAATTCCGAGCCAGCCCCACGCAAATTCATAAACTCAAATCAATAATGATTCGCATATGCTTTTGTAGAATCAATTACTTTTTTCAAATCAATCAAATTAGGAACAATAGGACTAACAAAAACATAAGTTTTTATTCCCTCTTCATGCAGTTTTTTCAACGCCTCGATTCTCAATTTATAGTCAGGAGCAAATGGTTCCATGAGGTCTTTGGTTTTTCCAGAAAAATCATTAATCGTAAATCCAACCTCTATGTTTTTAAACTTTTTAAAAAGATCTATGTCTCTTAAAACTAGGTCTGATTTAGTTAGTATCGATAATTTTGTAGATTTGTCTATGTTCTCCAAAATTTGCCTTGTCAATTTTAATTCTTTTTCAATTGCTTGATATGGATCAGACATCGAGCTCATAAAAACTTCACCTTTAACTGTTTTGGTTTTAACCAACTCAGGGGCATTTATTTTTGCTTCCACCCAAGTCCCAAACTTGCCATACTTTTTTCATCGGCAAATAAACTTAGCGTAGCAATAAGTGCATGCATGTTGACACGAAACATATTGATTTAAAACATAATCGCATCCAGGCAATTTAGATTTGGTATATATTTCTTTGGCTTGAGTTTTTATTATTTTCATGTTGATATTTTATTAAATTTCCTTATTCATAAATATTTATATCAATTTTCGATGAATTTAAGCCATTTTTAACACAAATTCATCGTATTTTAAGGGTTCGTTTTCTTACACCCATATTATACCATATTTTTGAAAATAAAAAAGGAGGGGCGTTGCCCCTCCTTTACTTCTTGTACCCATACTTCATGCGTCCCCCATTGAGCCCAGGAAAAATCATCAATTTAGAAAACCATTCTCGAAGCTCTTTTCTTGGGTCGCCTTCGATTAAATCAGGTCCTGCCACAACATACTTTACAAAAGTGCAAAATACTTCCATACTAGCTTCTACTCCGTTGACCTCAACATTTAACGTAACAGGGTCAACATTCACAGTAAATTTTTTTCCATTAGAGTCATAATAAGTAAGCATTTACCACTTCCTTTTCATTTGTTTATTTACTAACAATATTATACCATATTTTTAGAAATAAAAAAGGAGGGGCAACGCCCCTCCTTATACGCTACGGTCGAATGTATCTTCGGCCTCCTTTGTTCCACCCTGGGCCGATTCTGAGTTTTTTTATCCATCCACGAAATCGCTTTCGCGGATCATTTTTTCCCAAATCCATGATTATCATGAGATATTTCATGATTTCACAAATTGTCTCCGTTTCAACCGCTACGCCATTAAACAAAATTTCGCGGTTCCCAAGCCCTACCGCCATTACATTTATTATGTTCCCCTCGCTGTCTTGAAAATCCCTAGACATAATTTTTCTCCTTTTTAAATTACATATTCGCACATCTAAATACTACCACAAAAAGTTGCTTTCGTCAAATAAAAAAAGGGGCGGTTTCCCCGCCCCTTGACCTCTAATTCAAACACAAAATTTTATTCAATCATAGCGTTACCTGGTAACGCTATGATTGGGCTAGATAGGTTTTAAGAAGCTAATCTATCTCTATTTTTTCAACAGTGATGTATCTTTTTATTATTTTTCGGACCTCCTCTTTATCTGCTTCGGGCATAATGAAATCGATCTTTGTCTTTTTTCCTATAAATACATTTGGTTCTATCTCTTCCTCTTCGCCAGCTAAATCATCTAAATCAGAGAAGAGCATACCTAAAGCAAGATCAATTGTCAGTGGATGTATTCCTTGTGCGACAATCAAAACTTTCATGCTAACTCCTTTCTTTTTTTAAAAACGTAAGATCCATAATATTATTTCCATTGCCAATGGAAGCAATCAATCTACCGTCATCTCGATCAAGTTCCAAGATCAATTGAGTTAAATAATCTTATCTCCTTTTTTCGTAAGAGGTTCTATGTCTCCAAATCGTGTTTCTACCCAGCCACGCCCAGCAATTTGTCCTTCATAATAATATAGGTTACTTACGTCAGTTCTTTCTGCAAGTGGAACAACAGATCCGTTCGGTAAATGTACTTCTACATAAAGAATATCGAAAAAATAGAACGCATCAGCATCGTCAGGTATTTCTATATTCCTTTCTTTGGCCATAGATAAAAATTCCTCACGAGAATCAATTGCTGTTATATTAAAATTTTTTCTTCTTCCTTTATGGCAGAATCCAACATAATTGCCAACTCTTACTCTTTCCAACTTTGCCCCTTCTATTCCTTTAAACATACTATCCTCCTTTTTAAATTACATATTCTCACACCTAAATACTACCACAAAAAGTTGCTTTCGTCAAATAAAAAAAGGGGCGGTTTCCCCGCCCCTTGACCTCTAATTCAAACACAAAATTTTATTCAACCAACTTAAATCTTGGAATTTCCAGTCCATCAATAATTACATTTTCAAAAAACATTTTCTTTGGCCTTACCCACAGCGCCTCGTCTCCAAATTCAGGACTAGAATACAAAGCTTTATACACTACCACCTCTTCCAACGTCTCACTATGCTTTGCAACCCCAATAACTTGATACATATTACCTTTGTAATGTTGATATTTTCCTAATTTTACCTCTTCCATGATAAATATTTTAAATATTTTTCTTGACTGCTAATATAATCTCTGGGAATTCACTTTTACCA
>CAYGJE010000031.1:0-3273 GCA_964350215.1 uncultured Candidatus Saccharibacteria bacterium
AAATTCAATTTCACCAAAATCATTTGCAATGCTTTTACTTCATTGCTAGCTTCTTCAAATAATCCTGCTGATAGATTATTAGTCACAAAAGGACAACCAATAACTTGATTACTTTCATATCCACAAATGGCTTTGAAAGTTTGATTGTCCACAATTCCAGTATTGGCAATTCCAACTGATGATTGAAACTTTTTTAAAGCCACTTCAGTCAATATTCCAAAATATCCCGATGTAATATTTTCAGGATAAAAACCTTTTTGATTTAAATATTTTTGAAGACCAACCACTTCATCAGCTGGCTTGTCAAAATATCCTCTTGAAAGTCCAAGTGTCTTGATAAAACACTCTCCTGCTGATGCCTGAGTTGGCACAGCAATGTTTTTGTCAGTATTGTAGGAAGAATAAATTTGGCAAAGCACTGCCTTGGTCACACTATCAAAAAGACCTGTTTCCAAAAGACCACTATTTTTTTGAAAAACTTTAATAGCATTGCTACTAAGCCCTCCAAAGTATCCAGTTGTGGGACCATCATAAATCAACAACACTTTTTTCATAAAGTCCTGCAGCAAAGTTACTTGTTCGTGCTTTGTGCCTATTTCCATTTCAATAGTAAAAGGACATGTGGTTGCTTTTGTTTGGGCAACCCCCACTATTAAAAATACAAACAGAACCAATAAAAATATTCTTTTCATATTATTTTATTTATTTATATGTATATTATAGTCAAAAAAACATTTTGTGTCAACGGCTTTTGTCATTTTAAAAGGCCATATTCTTTCAAATAGGCCTTTTAAATTTCTATGACTCTTCCACCTTATAAAAATTATCGCATATAAGCTGAATATTATCATTGCGAACCTCCAACTTGCCTTCCATCACGACTATTTCATTATTTTGCACATGGCATTTTGTTTTCTTTTCTAAGTCAGCCAAAGTTTTAGGAAAAATAACCGTGTCAATTTCTTTTTGTGAGTCACTCAAAGACAAGAACATCATTGGGTCACCGTTTTTTGTTGTTATTTTTCTTGTTTTTGATACAAGTCCAAACACTTTAACTTTTTTGCCAATCATGCTGTTGTTTAAAAGAGAAACCTCCGTAATATCTTTCCTGCCCTTGTTGCGTAACTTGTTTAAAGGATGGTCCGACATATACACTCCCATCAATTCTTTTTCTCAAGCCAACATTTCTAGTTCAGTCACACTGTTGTCCACAACATCCAAATCCCTAAATATTTTCTCCCCCACAATGCTATTTTTATCTAAAGCAATACTTCCAAACAAATCCATTTGCAAAGTATTTTTTTCTTGTTGTTTGCGATGGTTATATTCCAATATATCAGGCAAAATTCTAAACAATCGTGATCTTTGTCCAAAGCAATCCATGGCTCCCGACTTGATCAAATTTTCAAGAGTTTTTTTGTTGACCACTGTTGCTGGCACGCGGTTCAAAAAATCTTCCAGATCTTTATACACTCCATTTAACTTTCTTTCATCACTAATTGCCTCTGCCACAGCTTGTCCAACATTTTTAATAGCTGCCAAGCCAAACATAATATTGTTGGTTTCTTTGTCCACGCCAAACTCCGGAAATGAATAATTTACTGACGGTGGCAAAACTTTGATGTTTAATTTTTTACACTCTTCCACTTCTTCATCAATTTTTTCCAAGCTATCCAAATTTGACGTCATAAGCGATGCCAAAAAGACAGTTGGGTAATATGTTTTGAGTCAGGCGGTTTGAAAAGCAATTCTAGCATATGATGCCGAATGCGACTTATTAAAACCATAACTTGCAAATGGCAAAATCCACTCTCAAAGTTCTTCAGCTTTATTTTTTTGAAGACCATTGTTGACTGCACCTTCCACAAATTTTATTCTTTGCTCGAGCAGCAAATCCAATTTTTTCTTGCCAATTGCTTTTCTCAAAATGTCTGCCTGCCCCAAAGAAAATCCTGCAATTTTGTTGGCAATGGCCATCAACTGTTCTTGATACACCAAAATGCCATAGGTGTTATCCAAGATTGACTCCAATCTTTTGTCCATATATTGTATTTTGGTAAAGCCATGCTTGTTACTAATATACAAAGGTATAAACTCCATTGGTCCAGGTCGATACAAAGCAATAACTGCCGACAATTCTTCGATGTTTTTAACTTTCATTTCTCTAAGCAATTTTTTCATACCTTCCGATTCCAATTGAAAAACACCAATAGTATCTCCTTTTCTCAAAATTTTGTATGGATTTGGGTCGTTGACATCAATCCTATCGATATCCACTTCTTTGTCATATAATTTTTTAATAACCCTCAAACTCTGCTTGATAATATTTAAATTGGCCAAGCCCAAAATATCAATTTTGAGCAACCCCAATCTTTCCACATAATCTTTTGAATATTGCACCACAACTTCGCCATCTTTTCTGCTGGAATTTTGTATTGGCAAAAACTCTGTTAATTCTTTTGGTGTTACCACCACCCCAGCTGCATGCGTTGACAAATGCCTAGCCACTCCTTCGAGTTTTTGAGACACATCCATCACCAACTTCACATCAGGATTAGAATAATATAAATTTTTGACTTCATCTATTTTATCAATCGCCTCGTCAATCTTCATGTTCATTGGTATGGCTTTGGCAATTTGATCACCCAAACTATACGGCAAGCCCAATGCCCTAGTCACATCACGCACTGCAATACGCGATTTCATAATACCAAAAGTTGCCACCTGAGCAACATTTTTTTCTCCATATCTCTTAGTGATATATTCAATAACTCTAGGTCTGTCTTTGTCAGCCACATCCAAATCAATATCAGGCGGAGACACACGTTCTGGGTTCAAAAATCTTTCAAAAAACAACTGGAACTTCAAAGGATCCACATTTGATATCCCCAGCAAATAACAAACAATACTTCCTGCTGCCGAACCCCTAGCATTGCAAGGTATTTTATTTTCATTGCAAAAATTCACAATATCTCACACAATCAAAATATAATCCACATATCCTGTTTGCTTCACCACGCCCATCTCATATTCAATTCGAGCCAATGCATCCTGATCATTTTTATCATAAAAGCTAGGCATTTTTTCTTTCAAACTATCTCTCAAAAACTTTTCATTGTCAGTCACTCCTTCAATCTTCACCACTGGATAATTCAATGTTTTAAAATCAAAATCAAAATTGCACTTGTCAGCCACTTCACATGTTCGTTCCAACATTTCTTCTTCGCCCTTATAATATTCATATAGTTCACTTGGATCTTTGAGCGACAAGTC
>CAYGJE010000031.1:3373-6410 GCA_964350215.1 uncultured Candidatus Saccharibacteria bacterium
CCCAAAATCTCCACATATTCATTTAAAGATTTTTCTGCCTCTTCCATATTGCCATTATAAATATGACTGGCAATTTCACCTTTCAAGCATCCCGACAAAAACACAATGCCTTCTTTGTGATTTTTCAGAACTTCTTTGTCTATTCTTGGCTTATAATAAAAACCTTCCAAATGAGCAATACTCACCAGTTTTATCAAATTTTTGTAACCAATGTCGTTTTTAATCAATGCCGTCAAATGATAGCTTCTGCCGTCCACATGTGACTCTTTTTGATCAAGTTTTCTTTTAGCCACATAAAGCTCACAGCCAATAATCGGTTTCACTCCATGTTTTTTGCATTTGTCATAAAAATCAATCACGCCATACATGTTTCCGTGGTCAGTGATTGCCAAAGAAGTCATGCCGTATTCTTTTGCACGTAAAATAAGATTGTCAATTTTTGACAATCCATCGAGCAAACTAAAATGTGTGTGCACGTGTAAATGGGTAAATTTCATAGCTATTTTTGTTATCATTTTTCATCCATATTGTAAAAAATTTATCAAAAAAAAGCAAGTTTTTAAGATAAACTTGCTTTGAGGGCAATTGTCAAGCCGTCTAAAACTTTACATCCACATCTTTTATGTTATCTAATCACAAAACGTTTTCAAATTTTTTGAACCAAGTCATCTGTCGCTTAGCAAATTGGCAAATTTTGATATGCAATTGCTCTTTCATTTCTGCCAAAGTCAATTTTCCTTCCAAATACATATCCACATATCTATATTCCAACCCCAAATCATACAATCTTTTTGACGTCACACCATTTTTTTTCAAATTTTCCACCTCTTCTATCATTCCTTCTTTTATTCTTCTCTCCAATCTTTTTCAAATCAACTCTCTTATTTCCTCCCTGTCTTTTTTGATCCCCAAAATAACAACATTGGCATTTATTGGCTTTTTGAGTAGCGGTTTTACTTCGCTATCCTGCATCACAATTTCCAAAGCCCTAATCAATCTTCTTTTGTTGCCTTTTTCAATTGTTTTTGCTCTTAGCAAATCCAAATTTTTCAACATCACAAAAAGTTCTTCTACTGTTTTACTTTCAAGATCATTTCTCAAATCAACATTTGGTTTTGTTTTTGGGAAAATTCATCCCTCCAACACGCTTATCACATACAACGGCGACCCACCACACAAAATTGGCAATTTATTTTTATTTCATATTTCTTTTATTTTTTTGTTTGTTTGTTTTTGAAAATCCGAAATATTGTATTGCTCAGAAACAAGAACAATATCAATCATATGATGAACCACTCCTTCCGATAAAAATTCATCTTTTTGCTTCTCATCTCTTACCACCTTGCCAGTCCCCAAATCAAGTCCACGATACACCTGCCTACTATCAGCCGAAATAACCTCACCATTGTATTTTTTGGCGAGCAAAACAGCAAGATCTGATTTGCCAACAGCAGTTGGGCCAATTATCACAAGTAAATTCTTTTTCATAATATATTATATAAAATTTTTACAAAATGTTTTCCTGTGCAACTCACACAATCCAAATTTTTTGATTGCCTCTATGTGTTTTTTAGTGCCATATCCTTTGTGCACCTCAAATCCATAGTTTGAATATTTTTGAGCATATTTTATCATCAAATTGTCACGATACTCTTTTGCCACAATAGAAGCCAAAGCAATAGAAAAAACTTTGTTATCACCTCCAACAATTGCATTTTGAAAATAGCCCTCCAAATCAGCAACTGTTTTATTGCCATCAATAAGCAAAACATCGGCTTTGCTGTGTATTGTTTTTTCCAGGTCACCTATTGCGCCTCTAAAACAACTCATCGTGGCATTGAGTATATTTATTTGATCAATTTTGTTTTGGTTTAGTTCAGCCAAGGCATATCAAATGCCATCCACTTCTTTTATTTGTTCCAAAACTCCTTCTCTCTTTTTGTGAGTAAGTTTTTTTGAGTCCTTCACTGTTTCCAATATTTCATCTTTTATTTTTGCGTCTTTGCTTATGCACACAGCACAAGCCACCACTGGACCAGCCAATGGACCACGCCCCACTTCATCCATGCCAAAAACAAAGTTTTTGTTATTTTTTCAAAATTTTCTTTCAAAATCCAAATTCATATTATTTTTTTACAATTTACCACAATATACCATATTATATTTTAAAAAACAATCAAAAACCCAGCCACTTCTGGCTGGGTTTTATTTTTTTACAAACCACATTTTTGTACCATATCATCACACGTCTTTGAATCAATAATGCATTTTACAATTTCTTCTCCAAAAGAATTACAGCTAGACATACAAGAATTAAATCCTTCTTGCAAAGTGTCGGCATCAGCATTTTCAATGGTAGCCAAACATTTGTCAGTGTAATTTTGGCAGGCCAAAGAACAATCTTCCTGATTCACCAATCCATTTTGCTCGGTCTTGAGTTGTAGTCCCAATTCAGTCACCAAAAATTGGCAATCATCATATCCTTTTATGGCTTCTCTCATTTCATCAGTTCAAACCTGACAATTGGTCAAACAGCTTTGATCGTCAACCACATTACCGCAAACACTTTGTATGTAGCCACATGTTTGCACACATTGCCCTTGCTGATCTGTTTTGACATTGAATTCGGCCTTGTCTCTAGACATATAAAAACTAATCGCCAACACCACTATCAACAGAGCCACAGCAATTAAAGCATATTTTTTCATAACAAATATTTTAATTTTTAACTATGTATATTTTAAAGCATTTTCAAATAAATTGCAACCTAAAGTCCGCATTGGTCAGTAAATGCTTCACAGCTGCCAGCACTTATCATACAATCTATCTTAGTGACATTTCATTTTGCACATTCGCCTTTACAAGAATCAAATCCTTGTTCAAACAAATCAGCACTAGCATTTGGCACCAAGCTCAAACATCTAGTTACATAATTATTACATGCTTGATCACATTTGGTAGCATTAGGATTGTTTTGATTGACTCTCTCTTCTGCCAAAACTTGTGCTTGACCTTGTATTTGAGCTTGCAAAAATTC
>CAYGJE010000032.1:0-6323 GCA_964350215.1 uncultured Candidatus Saccharibacteria bacterium
TTTCAGTTTTGACTTTTGACATTTGAGATTTGATTTAACTTTTATTATTAGTATATATGTTTTTAATGAAAAAATCAATATCCTACACCGAGAATTCGCATCCACAAAACTTTTGTCTGTAAATATCATATTTTTTGGAAAGCTCTATTCCCTGCTTGTAAAAATCTTTTTTGTCTATATCTAAAATCAAAACAGGTACACCAAAATCGTTCAGTCATTTTTCCACCTTTTCTGCATCCTTAAACAAGCTGATCAAAAACGTGCTCGAAACCATATCAAAGTGATTGTTCAATAAATATTTTGCCATTTTTTGAGTTCTAAAATTCAAACACTCCGCACATCTTTCAGTGTTTTCTGGATATTCTTTTAAGTCCTTTGGCAAATTTCGTCTCAAGCAATCAAGTCATTCTTGGTGGTTGTATTTATCAACCACCACTTGACATCCATAAATACCAGCCACTTTTTCAACATCAGCCAATCTTTTGTCAAACTCCGTTTGATCCAAGATATTATCATTTGAAAAATAAAGCGTTATATCAAAATCTTTATTTTTTAAATACTCCAAAATTGGCAACACACATGGCGCACAACAAGTATATAGTAATAATTTTTTATTCATTTTTGATAAAATCTTTTAGTTGATTTATAATTTTATTCACATAATAAATGTTATGTATTGTGGCCAATCTAAAATATAACGGTTCTTTTGTCATATACAAATACCTCAAATATGCTCTAGAATAATTTTGGCACACCAAACAGTCACAATTTTTTTCTATTGGATTTTTGTCATCTTGGTATTTGCTATTACCTATCTTTATCACATTGCCTTTTTCTTTTGATTTTATTTGAAAAGTTTTAAAATCTAGCTTGCCCACAAACAATTCTCCGTGACGCGCCAATCTTGCTGGATTGACACAATCAAACATGTCCACACCTCTAACAATGGCATCTAACATATCTTGAATGTTTCCGCCTAGCCCCATTGTGTAGATAGGTCTATTTAAATCAAATTTGTCATACAAATTTTCTAAAAGCTCTTTTGTTTTTGGCATATTGTAGCCAATGGTTTCGCCTCCCAAAGCCACACCATCCACAAAAGTATTATTCACAAAATCGAGCGCCTTTTTTCTCAAATCCAAATGCACTCCTCCTTGAGCAATACCAAAGAGAAGCTTTTTGGTTTTGTTCTTTTTTTGAAGTTTTTGATGAAAATCACAAGATCTCAAAAGTCATCTATTTGACCTGTCTAAAACTTTGTTCACTTTTTCTTTTGAAAAATTGTCATCAGTACACTCATCAAAGGCCATCAAAATATCCACTCCCAGATTATGCTGTATTTCAATTGATTTTTCTGGAGTGAACATATGTTTTGAGCCATCAATGCTTGATCTAAAAGTCACCCCGTCTTCAGTTATTTTTGCCAATTTTTCGCCCTTTTTGTTTAAACTTCACACTTGAAAGCCACCCGAATCACTCAAAATCGGCCTGCCAAAAGACATAAATTTGTGAATACCTCCAAATTTTTTAACAAATTTGTCTCCTGGTCTTAAATACAAATGATAAGTGTTCACTAAAAGCATTTGATTTTTTATGTTATCGACCACATCCACACTATCCACGCTTTTCAAAAAACCCCTTGTGGCTGGTGGCATAAAAACTGGGGTCTCAATAGACCCATGCTCTGTTGTCAACTGGCCTATCCTGGCCTTTGTTTTTTTTGATTTGTTTTTGATTTTAAAATTTTGCATATAAAAAAATTAAATAATTATCATGGAATCGCCAAAGCTATAAAACTTAAATTTATTCTTTATGGCACCATTGTATATTCTTAAAATTTCTTCTCTTGCCTGTTCTGTGTTTTTTTGTTTATGAGCCACAAAAGCCGATGTCATCATAAGTGGTGTTGATTTTGGCAAATGAAAATTGGTCACAAATTTATCGATAGCTTTAAATTTGTACCCTGGATAAATAAAAATATTGGTACTCAAAACATCGTCTCTAAAAACTTTGCCATCAAAAATCGATTCCAAAGTTCTAACAACAGTGGTGCCCACAGCCACAATTTTTCTACCTTTGGATTTGTAAGCAGTCAATCTTTTGGCAACACTTTTTTCAATGCTCAAAAACTCTCGATCCATTTTGTGATCTTCCACTTTATCTACCTTAATTGGTTTAAATGTACCCAGCCCAACATTGAGCGTCACATATTCTATCTTTATTCCCTTTTTCTCAATTTTGTTTAAAAGATTTTTGGTAAAATGAAATCCTGCTGTTGGCGCTGCACACGACCCAACATTTTTGGCATATATTGTTTGATAATGTTTTTGATCAGAATGATCCTTAATATATGGCGGCAAAGGCATATCACCCAAAGCATATATTGCTTCTCAAAGTTTTTTGCCTTTCAGGGCAAAATCAATTGTCAATTTTTCGCCTTGCAAAATAGTGCCCGTCAAAATAACTTTGTTTCTTTTTTTAAAAATTATTTCTTGCTGGTCAACAACTTTTTTATTGACCATGACCTCTCACTTGCTATTTACATTGGTACAAAACTTATCATCTTGGGGCTTTACCAAAAACACTTCAACTTTGCCTCCTGTTTGTTTTTCACCAATCATCCTGGCGGGGAAAACTTTTGTATTGTTGAGCACCAGCACATCGTCTTTGTCTAAATAATCCAAAATATCAAAAAACTTTTTATAATAAATTTTTTTGTTTTGGCTATCATATACCAAAAAATTACAATGGTCTCTAGGCAAAGTAAGTTTTTGGCTAATCAAATTTGGGGGCAATTTGTAATCAAACAAATCAACATTCATAATAGTTATTTATTGTATAATATTAATATATTACCATATATTTAGCTCATATTCAAGAAAACAGCGAAAAGCAAAGCTTTTCGCTGTTTTAAAAAACTATTTAATAGCAAGCACAATTGTCATTACCCAAATCATGGAACTGATAACATTTGTTGCCCACTTCTCCGCAGTCGGCATTTAATATCCTGCCATTTAAGCATGTCATCACAAACAAACAAATCTGATCACTACCTGCTGGCGGCAACGATATTCCATTGCCGTCACCTGGCAAACTAGGTGCACTAATTGGTGGCATCGGAGGTATTGGTATATTTGGGATTGTTGTGGTCGTTGTAGTTGTGTTTAAAGTTGATGACGGTTGATATCACGAACATTTATTTCTCACGCACCCACAATAAGTTCTTGCTGGTTTTGTATAACACTCTAGTCACTCACAAATCGTAGGCATAGAACCTTCACTCTTTGCCTGGCACACTGTACCTGAGCATCCACCCACCATACAATCACTGTCACTAGCACAATATCCTTCTGTTTGGGTTCCGCAAAAACCAGGAATATTTGCTGGCTTGGCATTTGCTAACGGCGGATTAACATTTTGACCTGGAGTTGGTGTGCTTGGCGCTCCCGGGTATGTCACATCATTTGATGGTGGCGTTGGACTAGTTGGTGGCTTGGTATATTCCACCACACAATTTCCCGCCCTACAAATACAAGCCGAATTTTCTGGCTTCAAAGAAATGTTACAGTTATTGCCTGACGAGCTCATCTTTTGGAGAATTGAATTTGTCAAACATTGACTTCCACAAAAACCACAGTCCCTATTGGTGATACAAATGTTATCTGGAATATTGGCTCTACTTGGGTTGGTTGTTGTTGGTGTGATTGGCTGCACTCCTTGCTTTGGAAAAGTTTTACACATTTTGGTTCTCGAGTCACACACACAAGTCATATCACTTGGCATTTTTTTATTTGCATCGCAAGTCATGTTTGAGTCGGTTATCATTTTCTTTGTAAAACAACCAACATTACATCACAAGCACTCAGAGTTGCCATCGCAAACCATTGGATCATCTATCGGAAATGGACTTTCTGGCAATCCAATTGCATTATCTTTGTCCTTTGAAATGTCTTCTTCGCATTTACCGCTGCCTTTGACGTCTGTGCCGGCTTTTATGGCTTCGCATGGGTTTCTATATGTTTTACCGTCTGCGCCACACACTTCCATTATTTCATCACCACAATCCATATGAGGCAATCCAGGAAGATCATTTGGCCCGCCTATTTTTTGACATTTGTTTTGTATACAAACACATTCTTTTTTATTGCCAAAGAATATGGCTTTTAGTGATTCCAAAAATCCTTTAGTCACTGGATCAGCTGCTATGCATTTTCTACCATCAAAATCCAACTCGCAATCGCTGTCATAAAGACATGATCCTGGTATGGTTTGAATTTCGGCAATTTTTTGGTCTCTATCAGCTGAAGGTGATCATGGGTTTGTTATTTCTGTAACACAAAACCCAGACCTACAAACACTTTTTGTGTTTGGCATAACTCCTATAACAGCTGGATCCTTACCTATTGTCACTGTTTGCGACAATCTTTGGCAATCCAAGTCACTTCGACATTGCGGAGCAATCACTGGTATCATTGGCAAATTTTGGCTCACGTTTAATCCAAAGCTTGTGTCTTTGTTGATTTCCAAATTAAATCCAGGCGAAGTGGTAACTTCACAATGTTTTCGGCAAATACCTTCCACGATATAATTTAAACCACCCTTATTGATAATTTTGTTTTCTCCTGGATTACACAATACCAAACCATCACAACATTTTTTATCGCTATCACTGCTCACCATAAACAACGGGCTGGACAAAAGTGGTTCACCTTCGCCCACGCAACCATCTTGACTTTCACTTGATCCTGTTTGTGAATTATTTTGTTCACCTATAGTGACCACATTATTTGTTTTTGAAAATTTTTCAACATCTTGCTCTCTACGATCAACAATTGCCTGCATCACTGCCTGCAAAAAAGTTCTTTGTTTTTCAACCACAATCTCAGTGGCCTCCATAAATCTAACGCCGTTTTCTTCATAAAGCATTATTCCTCTTGCTATAATTTTGTCTCCTATTGTCAAATTTTCCATTTCAACGGATTTGCCTTTTCTGTCCACAATATTAGTTACATCAGAAATAGACAAAAAGTAACGATCATAATTGGGCACGTTGTTTTCAGAAACTATATTTCTAAAAAAATTAGAAAATCTGGACACTAAAGATTTACTAACATCCACTGAAATTCAGGCATCATCGATGCTCATGCCCGACTTTTTGCCAGTGATTAAAATTTCATTTTGCGCAAAAACATTTGCTTGCAAAGCAAACAAAAGAAAAACTAAAATTGTTATAAATTTTTTCATAATATATTTGATTAACTTGTTTTCTATACCTATATTGTACAAAATTATTTGATTAATGTCAATCAAATTTAGTCAAAAATGTTCAACTTTTTAAAGTATAACTCCAAACCAAAAAATCCTTCGAGTGATTCGAAGGATTTTTTGGTTTAACTCCCGCATTTTATACTATTTTATTTTTAATAACCGTATTTTGATTTTGTTGCGTTGTATATACTAGAAACCTCCTCCGCACTCAATCCCCTATTATATATTCTAACTTCATCAAGGGAGCCATCGGTGAGTTTATTTTGAGTTGTAGTCTGGGCGCCAATAACTTTTACATTATTAGTCGAAGGGAATACCGGGGTATTTAGAATATTTTGGGTAGCTCCAAATTGAACTCCATTTTTGTAGGCCTTTAATGTTTTGTTAGAATAGTCACAAATTACTACAATATGGACTCATTGATTATCTGTATTTGCAAAGAATTCAGAAAATAATGGCCATTCTACAGAAACTCCATCGGCATAGTAGTAGTAAAGATTATTATTATTAAGATATCTATACATTCAAATAAAACCAATCGTAGTACTTCATCCACCGTCACTTACTATTGTCTGATGCATTGTATTGCTATGACTCTTCATCCATGCCTCTATCGTAAGTATCCCTGTGTCAGGTATAGCAAAGGAAGGAGTTTGAATATAGTCGGCACCATTGGCGTCATAATACATTGCTTTGTTTGTTCCTACAGTAGTAACTCTCTCGGGTCCATTAAGTGTAGCATGATATCCATTCCCAGAGTAGTCCATGGCATTGCCGCTGTCTTCATCAAACCTCCAATGCCCTACTAGATTAGTATCCCTCGAAAGTGGCGTCTCTTTAGTCCTATTAGGACTTCCAATAGTGAATGCACCTGTCATAGATCCTTCGCTATTGATTGAATTTGTATTTGGGTTTTTGAGAAGAGCTGTAAGTTCATAGGATCCTCCTGGAAAGTATGTATAGAAATATGTATTATCATTGATTGGATCAACTGGTAAATTAGATAGATATCTATTGTCACTGGATACAGTGAAGTTGATTGGGATTCATCCGGT
>CAYGJE010000033.1:0-5890 GCA_964350215.1 uncultured Candidatus Saccharibacteria bacterium
TTTTTAATGTTCTTCCACGTTGTTTTGTTAGACCAACTCTATCAAAAAATATATTTTCTTTTCTATAATCAAGCCTATTTCCATTTTTAAAAAATAAGATATATTTACCTCCCATCTTCCTAGGCATAAACTGGTCTATAAATGCTATACTGTCTTCTCCAAATTTTGTAGTTATACTTCTGACTATTGATATAGAATTGTTAATTTCCGCATATGTCCACTTAAATCTTGATAACACTGGATAATCTTCATCATCTACTATTGCGTATTTCCCCTGTGTTAATTTAATTTTTTTCATATCTGTTACTTATTTAATTATAAATCTATCAGGGTTTGTCGGCTTTTTATATCCTATTATTCTATAATTTAAAATTTTTTCCTCCCATATTGGTGGATTTTTCTTTCGGGATGTTGGCTTGATGTAAATATGCGATGCTTTTAGGTATTCTTGGAAGTACCGCTTAGTGACTATTATGTTTAGCAGTTCCGTGTCAGTTATATATTTCATTCCATCTAGTCTACCTATTCCTATCAATGAAAGCCTGCCATCTGCAAACATTGGGCTGTTGCCTAGGATCACCCCGTTCTCTAGCACGTCTATCTCGGTGAAGTCCTGCCCCTTATCTTCCAGCTTTAATGTTAGTATTACTTTTTTGTTTTTTCTGTAGTCCATATTTTTATTTATTAAATCTTTTATAGCAGTTTTCTATTTCTTGTTGCTTTTTCTTGTTGGCCGTATCCCATTTATATTGAGCCATATTTACACCCTCATACCTGTCACCAGTTCCGTTTAATTCTGCATAAGTCCAGTAATTGTCTTCTGCTTGGTCTAGGCAATCGTTTAGCTTTACTTCCTTATACAATTCGTCTACTCTTTTTTGACTATCTTGTTCTTTTTGATACTCAATTTCTGCCTTTTTTATATCTAGTTCTTGTTGCTCTAGGTTTTTTTTGTTTGTTTCCTTTACGATTGTTGTCGTTGCAATTGCTATTGCTATGATCGATATTACTATCGCTAAAATGATTTTATTTTCTTTTTTCATATTTTTTTATTGCTTATAATATTTATTAACGTTTGTTAGCCATTGTGCGTGGTGTCGGCTTTGGTTTGCCCCTACCCACTTATTGACTATCGTTTCCGGGGTTGTTAGCCCTTGATCTATGTATAGTCTTTTTATCAGGCTGGCGAATGTTCTTGCCCCTGCTGTTTCGTCTACTAGGCATCTTAAATAACTGCCGTCATCCCTTTTACCGCTTGGTGGCTTAATTCCCCACCAGTTATGGCACTTACTATCGTATTCGTGTACAAAATTTCGCCCTAGTGAGCTTTCTGCGTTCGCTATGCCTATTGCTAGCCCGATTATGTTTACAGCCTCTTCCTCTGTTTCGCCGAATTCTATCCCTGCTTGCTTTATGGCCTGCCCCATTTTACCCATCTTTGCCAGTTGCTCATCGTACTTATTTAAAATCTCTAATTTGGCTCTGTGCGCCTCGTTTTGAGCCCTTAGTGTTTCTATTGCTTGGTTATCGCTTATCGACCTTATCAGCTCGTCTTGGGCTGTTTTAAGCGATTGTGTTTGGCTTGCGATGGCTATCGCTGGTACTATTAGCAGGAATATTACGATCAGCGTATATTTTCTCTTTGTTTTCTTTTTCTCGAGCTGTTTCTTTTTTCTCAGGTAGTAACTCGGCTCTACCTTTTGTTTTTTTTGCATAAAATTATTAATGCGTTAATTTATAATGCAGTCTACATAGTCTTTTGTATTCTGCTGTTTTTGTTTTCCCATCGATTATCATCTTGTCGATTTTAATGTTCAGGGCTTTAATTGTTTCGTTTTTGTTCATAACTTTTTTGTTTTACTTTTTATTTTTATTAGGCTGTCGCCTTTACTTATTGCTTTTTCTTATCTGTTCTTATCATATCACATCTTATATGATTAGTCTAGCTTTGCCTGTGGATAACTTTTTGGGCTGGTGATAGCCGGGGATTCTGTTCGACTATCACCAATCCACTACTATTTTGAATACTGCCTATTGCAGTCTATACACATTCCTGTTTCGTCTATGCTGTCCGAGTTCTTCTGATCATCGTAGTAAAGACCGCAGACTTCGCATTTCAGTTCCCTTGGCTCGGGCAAATCGTCTATATTTTGGTGGTTTGCTGGTAGGTATGGATTAAACATATTGCTCTTTAAATTAGTTTATAAAAATGTATAAAAAATTTAGGTATTTTGTGCAGGGTGTGGAATACTATCATTATGCCTAGGTTGTTTATCTGCAGGGCTAATGTTTTATGTTTTCCACGCCCTCTTTCTTGGTAGCCATTTACCCAAAATTGTTTTTCTGTTTTACGCATCTGTTTTAAAAATTAGTTTATAAATTACTTCTATGGTGTCTTTGTCCTGTTTATGAAGTGGTTTTTCGTATTCCCAGCTTGTTTGTTCTATGCATTCTGACGTTATAAAATTCCATTTTTCTATATATCCCTTACTATCAAATATGTATCTTTCTTTCAGGAGTGCTCTTTGGCTCTCTAGGGCTCTCATGACGTGCTCTAGTC
The DNA here is from genome assembly GCA_964350215.1 of uncultured Candidatus Saccharibacteria bacterium. Taxonomy (GTDB): domain Bacteria; phylum Patescibacteriota; class Minisyncoccia; order UBA6257; family JAKLIH01; genus CAYGJE01. The sequence continues at coordinate 2,561 of CAYGJE010000033.1, forward strand.
TTATCGGGACTCTTGGTGCGTATTTTATGTTTTCTCGTCTTAGATAGTGCTTGGTGGCGTTTAGCTCGGGTATTCTTCTTACTATCTCTTGGGTGGTCTTCCATAATTTTTCGTATGTTTCCATATTTACTTGATTACGTGAATTATGGCCATTGTTTCTTTGAAGTCCAGCTTGCTGAATGTTATTGATTCCGGGGTTTCTTCTATGCCCCTGCTTGGACCTCTTGTCAGCCAGTCTTTTAGGGTCGGGATGACTTTGTTTGTTTTTTCGTTTTTGTTGATTTTAATTTTCATAAATTTTTATTTAATTTTTAAATTAATTTCTTTTAAATATTTATCTCGATTCTCTTTGTATTTCTCTATATCTATAAGTGCTAGGCCTTTCTCAGTGACTTCTAGAATTGCCCCGTCAGATAAAATCTGCTCGATCGCCGTAAATGCTAGACTGCGACCAAATTTTTCTAGGCATTTTTTTTCAATTGATTTAGCCTCTTTTGTTATCCATTCCCTTACTATATATTTTTTCATAAATTTATTTTTTAAAATTGTTATTTATTACGTTGATTTCTTCTTCGGTTAGCACTATGCCTTGGCCGTTGCTGAAGTACATGATGTTGTTCTTGATCTCGGTCACTGTTGCCCCGATAAATGATTTTTTTGCTTTGTTGTTGATTTGGTTTTCCATATGTTTGTTTTGTTATTCCTGCTCTAAATGTTGGCAGGTTTTTATTTTTCTAGGTGGTGTACTCTGTCACCGTTATCTAGTAATATTTCTTGGATCTTCGGTGCTACCTGTCTGATTGCTACTATCTTTGCTGTTGTTGTTTCTTTTCCTTTGAATTGTATCTCTCTTTCGTATTTGATTGTGTCGCCTTTTTTCATATTTCTTTTATTAGTTTTTTAGTTTAGACGAATCGGGGGTTGAGTTATTCGCTGGTCGCCGTAGATCTTAATCTCGTGCTTGGGCTTTCTCTCGCCCCCCTGCTTTTCTCATCGTCTACCTATATCATATCACATCACTTGTTATATGTCCAGCCCTAGTCTATGCTTACAAACCCCTTAAAACATTGGCTTAAAAGCCAATAAAAAAAGAAGCTATAAAAACTTCTCTTTTTTTTATTTTTTTTATTGTTTACCTGTGGATAACTTTTAGCCTAGAAATTGGCAAAATACTTGGGCTGGTTGTCTTCGTCTTTCTCTCTTTTTATTTCTTCCCATTCGCTATTGGTGATCTGCTTTGTTGTCTGCTTTCCTATTAAGCCCCTAGCCTCTCTATCGATCATATAAAGGCCTGCTCTTTCCTGCTTGATTTCCAATAGCTTACCGCCGTATATAACGCCGTATGCCCCAGTGTTTACGTTTCTCACTTGGTTTTTGTCGTTGTCTTTGATAAATTTTTCTACATTCATATTGATTTTATTTAAAAATGTTATATTAAAAGCCATCATAGAAAAGGTGTGCGTTTTTGCGTACCTTTTAAATTCTTGCCAATATGTATCTCTTATTTCATCGTAGTTGGTGGCCGTGAATACTCCTGCCACTGAATGATTTGGTGTTCCTGTTGGTGTTAGTATTTCTTCCGGGTATGAATAGTTTGCAAACCTTACTATTACTTGTACTGGGCTATATTGCAGGGCATCAAAAATATCGAATATCCATTCCCAGTTTACGTAGAATCTCTTTTTCCATTCTTCCCCTTTAGCGTAGTTGGCCTCGCTTATGAATTTCTTGTCTATGTTGTCTTTGAAATTGTCTGCTAGTTCTAAATCTTTTTGAGGTATTAGGCCGTAGTTTTTTATTGCTTGGGCTATTTTAAATTGATAAGCACCCTGATTGGTTGTTTCGCCCAGCGTTCCTGTAAATCTCTCGCTGAAGTCTATCTTGCCGTCTGCCCCGATATACCCCTCGTCTTTTAGCCATTGCAAGTCTTCTTCGGGTATCAGGCCTTTCTCTATGCAATAATTTAAAATCATTACAATTATGCCTAGTGCTGAATATGTAACACAAAATAGCGTATCGTACGGCTCATTTCCGTTTACGAATTGGATCTCGTGCTTTCCTTTCCACGGTTTCCAGTCTAGGTTTGGCACTAGTATTGTTTTAGCTATCGGGCTGTTCGCCCCGGCTATCCAGTCGTACTCGCCCCTGCCCAGCCTTACTCCACTTTGTATTTGTTTAATTTCCATATGTTATTTTCTTATTTTTTAATTAGGCGGTTTATAGTTCCGCCAAACTTATTGTTGGCGTTTTTTTGCTCGACTTGTTCTTAATAATAGTTCTGCGACTTCTTCGAAGTCTTTATTGCCGAATAAAAAATGCCATGCTCGTTCTCGCTCACTGTCAAACCTTAAAAGATTATCAGGTGTGCTTTTACCGCCTTTGCATCTATTTTTAATATGATGCTTTACGGTTTTTCCACTTCTTTTCCATTGTTTCATTTTAACCTCCTTTTTTTTAAATGTACTAAAATAAAACCCAATAATAGGTAGCGTACCACCATAATTGGGTTAATAAAATAAACAGTCCGTACCCCGCTAAAATATTCCAAATGAATTTTAGCAGTATCTTCATATTTTTATTGTTTTAAGAAAAAAGCCCAGAAAGTGGATGCGGCCGCTAGTACTCCTAGAATTGTTTGCCACCATGGTGTCTGTGATAAAAAATAAAATGCGCCGCCCAATATAACTGATAATACCAGTGTTACGGCCTTTGTTTTTAATGAGTCTAGCCCGTACTTGCTTTTGATAAATTGAATTGCCATAGCTAGTGCTGATCCTACTACGGCGATGCTTAAAAAGTCTTGCATAAATTTATTTATTTAATTCTAAAATTGTTAGAGTTCTTTCTAGTGATTTTAATACCTCGAGCTGTTGTTTTTCTAAATCTGCCTGCTCTTGTTTTATCTCTTTAATCTCTAGTGCGTAATCTTCTATATGCTTTAAATGGTTTTTTTCTATCGTTCCTATGCTTTGCTGAATCAGGGAGATATTAGTTTTTATCTCTTGCTGAGGAAATACTACAAACATTAAAAAACTAAAAACCACGCCCACTACCCATACCAGTGTCATGGCATTTTCTTTCATTATTTTTCTTATTGTATTTTCTTTGCATTCTTGTGATTCTTCTTGCATACTTTTTGTCTTAATAATTACTTTATCCTGCCCACTTTTTTAAATGGGCAGATAAAATAATTATTGTTTTTCTTGGTACTTGGCTAAAAATTCTGATGTTGGTGCCGCTGGCTCTGTTGCAAACCCGCTATACTCTGCTGGGTCGCCGTAGAATACTACTCTTGATTCCGGGCTTTCTGTTTCGTGGACTTGTAGTTTT
>CAYGJE010000034.1:0-5809 GCA_964350215.1 uncultured Candidatus Saccharibacteria bacterium
ACGAATGCTGTTTTTTTGAACAGAAATGATTATTCAAAAAAACAGCATGTGAACACTTGATTTTTCTTGAAAAATTGTTTACAATATAGGTAATAAATTAAAAATTATTTTTATGGCATTTGATTTTGAAAAAGACAATAACGATTGAAATCAAAAAATTGATTATGGTCCAACATGGCCAAAAGGGTTGATACTTTTTGCTGGCATCCTTTTGGTGTTGGCGATAGCTTTAAAATTTGGTATGGACTTTTTGACAATGAGAAACCAAAAAACAATCGACTCTCTAGAGACGCAAATAGCCCAAGAGAAAAACAACTTTCCTATAGAAAATCAAAAAGCCATTATTGATTTTCAAAGAGGAGTCAAAAATGTAAAAAGTATTTTGGCAAACAAGATAAGCTCATCTTCTTTTTTGGCAAATATTGCAGCAAACACTCACAAAGAAATATATTTTAACTATCTTAATTCTAGCGTTGATGAAAAAGCAGTTGAGATCGGCGGTTTTGCAAAAAACAATAGTGTAATCGTGCAAGCAGTGGAGGCATTTAAACAACTAGATGGAGTTATTTCAGTGACAGTTGGTAGTACTAGAATTCTTGGTACTGGAATTTCTTTTGTTTTATCATTAAATGTGGACCAAAGTTTTTATCGATAACAACTTAATTAAATTTTTTATATGAAAGAAGCAACAAAACAATCGATAGCAATATTTATTATAACGCTCTTATTTGCAGCCACTGTTTTTGTGATAAATTCATGAACATTGAAAGCTTATGGCAACTATCAAAATTCTAGAATTCAAATTCAAGAAAACAAAGATACTTTAGTAGAAATAGACAACTACAAAAAACTGGCTAATGAACTGACTCAAAAATACCAAACCATCGGCGGTGATTTTGCAAAAATAAGGATGGCTTTGCCATCAGATCCTGAATTCGCAGGAATAATTGGTTCATTAGATTCTATTGCTAGAATGTCTAATGTCAATATTGCTGGTATGACTTTTAGAGAAGTGGAGGCAGCTCCAAAAACGGAACCAGGAACAGCCGATTATAGCGTGGTGGAGATTAATTTGGCAGCCACTGGTACATACGAAGAATTAAAAACTTTTTTTGAAGAAACAGAAAAAGAGCTTCGATTGATGGACGTAACAAGCATTAGCTTCAAAAAAGGATCCACTCAAAGAGGGGCCACAAAAAGTGTTATCGATGCCAGTGTCATTATAAATGCTTATTATCAAAAAATAAAATAAAAAATATCTATGGCTATCCAAATCGAAAAAACCAAAAAAACATCAGGAGGATTTTTGTTTGTTTTTGTGGCTATCTTTATGATAGTTGTGGCAGTGGTATTTTTTAGCTTTCAAAAGAATAATATTTTGGAAATATCAAAAGTTGATATATCCAAAGTAATTAATAGTGACACAAAAGAATTGGATAAGATTGGTAAAAATTTGGATAAGGATATCGATTCCATTGTAAATAACCCTTCATTTTACCAGTTGGTGCCTCACGATGAAGTTACTCGTGAGTTTGAAGTGGGAAGAGAAAATCCGTTCCAATCTTTTTAAATAAAAAACTATGATACAACACAGCATTTTATTTACTAATCTTAAAGAAAAAGGTTATAAATTTGACGAAAAATCAATAGTCAATGATTCCAAAATGTTTCGTAAAAGCGTGGAAGAAGTATTGCTCGAAGACAATATTATCAAAGATATTGAACTGGCAAATATCAAAGGAGAAATATTAAATTTGCCAGTAAAAATTTTTGAAAAAAAAGAAACAGTTAGCAAAGATATATTAAACATTGTGGAAGAAAGTTCTGCCAGAAATTATAAACTGGCTATTTTTGATAAAACAGAAAAAGAACTTTTTGTGATGATGCTAAGTCCAGACAATGAAAAGGCAATGGAAGCCATTAATTTTATTGCCAAACAAAAACAATTGCAACTAAAAATTTTTATAACCACAGAAGAAAGTTTGCAAAGGGTTTGAAGATTTTATAATAATTTTGCAAACAATTTGACCAATGTGTTGCAAGAATTAAATCAAAAATTGGCTCCACAGCTCAAAAAAATATTGGAAACAGAAAAAAGCAAAGAGCAAACATTGGACTTAAAAACCATTGAGAAAAATTTTGCCGAAGAGGCGCCAATAATCAAATTGCTTAGCATAATAGTGACTGAGGCAGTGAGAATTGGTGCGTCTGATTTGCATTTTGAGCCAGCTAGAAAAGTTTTGAGAGTTAGATTTAGAGCCGATGGCAACTTATATACAACGGTCTTGTTGCCATTAGAAATTCATTTGCCAATAGTATCAAGAATAAAGATAATGTCAAATTTAAAAATTGATGAACTTAGAATTCCTCAGGACGGAAGATTTAGATCTATTATTGACGAAAGAGTGGTTGATTTTCGTGTGTCTACTTTTCCGACAAGCCATGGTGAAAAAGTGGCTATCAGAATTTTGGATTCCACAACAGGACTTTTAAGTATACAGCAGTTAGGCATGAGTGATGTGGCTACCAATACCATAAAAGAGGCAATCAAAAAACCTTATGGTATGATTTTGATTACTGGTCCAACTGGATCTGGTAAAACCACCACGCTATATGCCATGTTGCAACTATTAAACAAAGATGGAGTTAATTTAGTAACTCTAGAAGACCCAGTGGAATATACTTTGGAAGGGGTGAACCAATCACAAGTATTGCCAGAGATAGGATATACTTTTGCAAAAGGATTGAGGCATATAGTGAGGCAAGACCCAGACATTATTATGGTGGGTGAGGTCCGCGACACAGAGACCGCTGAATTGGCAGTACACGCTGCTTTGACAGGACATTTGGTGTTATCAACATTACACACAAATAATGCCGCTGGAGTTATTCCTCGTTTGATTGATTTAGGCGTACAAAAGTTTTTGCTGCCTTCCAGCATCAATATCATGATAGCACAAAGATTAGTTAGAAGATTGTGCCCTCATTGTAAAAAAGAAAAAGTTTTGTCAGCTAAAGAGACCCAAAAAATAGATGACATATTGAGTGGATTAAAGCCAGAAGATTTGGCAAAATACAATATCAAAAAACCATACAAAATATATGAAAGTGTTGGTTGTGAAGAATGTAACAACAGAGGGTTTAAAGGCCGAGTGGGTATATACGAGATATTGTTGATGAACAAAGAAATAGAAGAAATTATCCATAGCAATTTTTCAGAATCAAAGTTGTCATTTGCTATGCAAAATCAAGGAATGTTGACGTTGAGCCAGGATGGTATATCCAAGGTTTTGATGGGCTTGACCACGCTAGAAGAGGTCTTGGAAGAAACCGAAAGATAGATTTGCTATTAAATCAAAAAATTGCTAAAATATTAAAAACAATAAAAAGCATACATGAATGTAGAACTAAATCAAGATCGTTTTGCAAGAAAATTGATTGAGCTTATGATAATGTCTTCTCAGCAAGGAGCATCTGATTTGCATTTGGGAGTTGGCAAAAGACCAATAGTGCGCTTGGATGGCAAATTGATATCCATCAACAAAGAAGAAATAATAACTCCAGAAGCAATGATTGGTTTTACAAACATGCTTTTAAGCGAACAACAGCAGCAGTTTTTGGTGCAAAATAAAGAAATTGACTTTGCTTTTTCTTTGGAAGATAAAATTAGATTTAGGGTAAATATATTTTTCCAGAAAGGGTATTTGTCTATTGCTTTACGTTTGATACCTATAGAAATAAAAACCATAGAAGAATTAAACTTGCCAACAATTTTGCATAGTATTGCTGGCTACAAACAAGGATTGTTTTTGTGTGTTGGTCCTGCTGGGCAGGGCAAAACCACAACTTTGGCAGCAATTGTGGACGAAGTCAATCACAAAAGAATGGAACATATCATAACCATTGAAGATCCAATAGAATATATTTATACGCCTGACAGGGCTTTAGTAAGCCAGAGAGAGGTAGGTGAAGACACACTAAATTTTAATAACGCCCTGAGGGCTTCGCTGAGGCAAGATCCAGATGTTATTATGATAGGAGAAATGAGAGATACCGAATCAATATCTATTGCGTTGACTGCTGCCGAAACAGGACACTTGGTATTTTCGACTTTGCATACTAATTCGGCATCTCAAACAATTGACCGTATTATTGATAGTTTTGATTCAGCCCAACAACAGCAAATTAGGTCACAGCTAGCTACAACGTTGATAGGCATTGTTTCTCAAAGATTGGTATCAAAAATAGATGGTGGAAGAATACCAGTTTGTGAGATATTGCTTATGAACACTGCTGCCCGCAACTTAATTAGAGAAAACAAGACCTATCAAATTGATTTGGTTATTGAGACCGGCATGAAAGACGGAATGATAAGTATGAATAGAGCGTTGGTGGACATGGTTCGTAAAAGACAAATTTCAATGGAAACAGCAGAGTTTCACTCTCCTAATCAATCAGAACTTAGAAATTTGCTAGGATAATATTCGTATACAAATAATAAATTTTATTTATGGAATTTATATACAAGGCAAAAACAAAAACAGGTGAAACAAAGACCGGCAATATCAACGCTCGGTCAGAGGACTTAGCGTTGCAAATTTTGCAAAGCTATGACTTTGTGGTGCTGGATATCAAACGCAAAAGAGAGATGAATTTTTTAGATAAAATTTTTCAGAGAAACCATGTTATCAAGGGAAGAGAACTGGCAATATTATTGAGACAATTGTCCACGATGTTATCAGCCAAAGTTCCTTTGGTGGAATCACTTAGAGCAATTTTAAACCAATCAAGATCTCCGGCAACAAGAGATTTGTTGTTTGGATTAATTTCGGGTATTGATAGTGGCCTTACGCTGTCACAATCAATGTCCAATTTAAACACTTTTTCACGTTTTTATGTTGAAATGGTTAGGTCAGGAGAGGTGTCTGGCCGATTAGAGCAAGTGTTTGGATATTTGGCGGACTATGCTGAAAATGAACATGAACTAGAATCAAAGGCAAGATCTGCTGCTATTTATCCGCTGTTTATTTTAATTGTATTTTTGGTAGTTGGTTCGGTTATTACCATCTCGATTGCTCCGCAAATGGTGGATATTTTTCAAGAGTTTGAAAGAACCCCTCCTTTTTTGACCCAAATGCTTATTAGTACAGGAAAGTTTTTGGTTGATTGAGGTTTTGTGGTTATACTTATCTTTGCAGGAATGTTTTTGGCTCTTAAAAATTATTTTGATAGCGGAGAAGGTCAAAACCTAAAAGCATATTGATCGATGAAAATACCGGTCTTGGGCAACATCTACAAAAACATATATGTTTCTAGGTTTTCAGAGACATTTAGCACTTTGTTGGTTGGCGGAATACCAGTAGTGGAAGCCCTTGAAATATCAGGAAGCGCTACAGGTAATTTTGTTTTCAAAAACATTGCAAGCAATTTGGCTGAAGGAGTGAGAAGAGGAGAACAGATAAACAAATTGATGACAAAATATGAGCAATATTTTCCGCCATTGGTGTCTCAGATGGTTGCTATTGGCGAAAACACAGGTAGATTGTCGGAGTTATTAAAAAGAGTGTCAGTGTATTATTACAATCAAGTGGAAAGAGGGTTTACTGTCTTGCTGGAACTTTTACAACCAATATTAATAGTGGTGCTTGGAGGACTAGTGGGTATTCTTATTGCTGGCGTATTGTTGCCAATATATCAATTGGCGCAGACAATATAACCTTTTTTATTGCAAAAGGAGTTTTGCAATAAAAAAGGAATATTCCCTAAACCTTTAGAAAGCTTTCTAAAGGACGGGTCTACGACTAATACT
>CAYGJE010000035.1:0-5750 GCA_964350215.1 uncultured Candidatus Saccharibacteria bacterium
CTATCTATGACATTTCTATTGAGTTACACTATGACATTATCATAGAGGAGCGACAGGGCAGCTTTTGATATTGACACAAAATGTTTTTTTGACTATACTATATGTGTATGAAATTTATTTTAATGATCAAAAAGTTTTTAAAAATTAGTTTTGTTGTAATTCTTCTTTTTCTAGCAAATGAATCATTTGCTTGTTTTGAGTTTAATAATTTGACAATTAAAAACCAAACAGATAGCAACAAAGCTGAAATTGTTAAACTTCAAATACTCCTTAAATCATCAGGGCAATATGCTGGACCAGTAACTGGATTTTATGGTGGGTTAACCGAGATGTCGGTAAAAGAAATACAAAGAAGCGAGAATATATCAGCAACAGGAACTATTGATGCAAAAACAAAAGAAGCGATTTGTACATTTTTTTATCAATGTCCATTTGCTTCGAACTTAAAGAAAAATGACATTTCTCCTAGAAGAGAGATTGAATCACTCCAAGCTTTCCTTTCTTTTTTTAGAGACGTTTATCCAAGAAAGTTAGTCACTGGATTTTATGGTAGTTTGACTGAAGCAGCTGTCAAAAATTTTCAAAAATATTTTAATATTAGCCAAACAGGCCAAGTTGATGAACAAACTAGAATGGCATTGTGCCAAGCATTTGATAATTTTAAAAATCAAGATGTTGCCAAACCATCAACAACAGCAACAGCATCAACTCCAAGAGTGGCAACAACAACTTCTTCTTTCCAATCTATTTGTATACCGTTTCCGAGTAGCACTGGAGTTGGCCAATCAGTTTTATTTATTCCTCAAACATTGGGAGGATCTGAACCATTTACATATCAATGGTCAGGGGATATACAATTAAATGCAAAAACAGCTACAGCAGTTTTTGATAAACCAGGTGTATATATGATTGATCTTAAAGTAACAGATAAGGGCGGCAGAATTTCAAGTTCGCAGTGTAGCGTGAGAGTGGGCGATAGTTTGATTGATGCAAGCAAAAAAAGTAATTTACCAACATTACAACCGGAAACTAGTATAGAAGTGGACTCTAAAAAAGTAACAAACATACCAAACGATCTTAGCTTTAGCTGAGTTCAAGATTTGTTGACCAATGTTCCTCAGAAGATAGAGGACAATTTGGTGAATAAAAAAGACCTGGAAATGATTAATATTCCGCCTCCTGCCGTTGGAAATGATCAATTAGCAGATTATAGCTGTAATGAAATAACAGGTAGATGTGTTATTGTGCCAAGAGCGACTGGAAAATATTCCACCTTGGAAGGATGTAATAAAGAGTGTGTTAAAAAAAATACTTTAACAAGGTATAGCTGCCAGGTAGGATTGGGTAAATGTATAGCTTCTGAGTTGGGATTATATGGATCGTTTTCAAATTGTATGAAAGATTGCTCTTTGTCGATTTCAGAGAATTATTGGGACAATTGGTTAAACCGTGAATATAATTGCTCTGCTGTTAAAGGAGATCCTGCAAAAACTCCAGATTTGATTCCTTTTGTTGCGTCTGTTCGAGGGATAGTTTCTTCCGGAGACATTGATCATGTTTTTTCTGATGCAGCGATGGCAGCTACTGGTGATTGTACTGAAATTAGAAAAATAGGAGGAGGGGTATGAGATCTTAATTCAAAAAATATTCATATTGGCAATCAAACAAAAGCATCTTATCAAGGATATGATATGTCGCCTGGAAATTTTAGTTCAGCAGGTAGTAATCATTGTTTTTTGCAAGGAGAGGCTATTATAGAAGCAGGTATTGCTAATGTTGGTGTGATGCCAGCGGGGATGCATACTTTTGCTGCCATGGTAGGTGATCCGATTGATTTGCCAGGAGATGGTTCAAAGCAAGGTGTTACACTGACTCATCATTTATATCCGGTTACTTATACAAACAAATCAAAGCCGATTTTGAAAGATAAAATAAGAAATATTTGAGATTATGGATATGTCAGTAGAACAGAAGAAAGGTCTGACCCTTATAAATATCATTATGGCATTGAATTTATGGGAGAATCTCGATGACCAAAATCTTTGGATTCTAGTAATATTTTTTATGTTCCAGGCATTCAATCAAATAATGTTTTTAGAACTTGATTTAGATTTAGATGCCAAGACAATAAAGTGCATCGTATTTATTTTGTGGCTGATCCGCCACAATATTATCAAAATAGCCCAACAGACATGCCTGATCTTTCATATGTAAAGGGGCATACTGATGGTAAAATTATGTTGTATAATGTTTTAACTAGGTATAGCGGCGACCAAAGTAAAGTTACCCAATCGACAAAATGAACGGATAAGTTTAATGGAGAATATACTAGTTTTTTGCCATCAAAATTTGTTTCTATGAAAGATTTTTTGGGGAAAGTAGATCTAAAGCATTCTATATGTATGTTTAATGCTCCATTGGCGTATAATAAATTAGAAGATCATTATAGTTCTTGAGATTACAAAAATAATAGAAAGGTTTATGTTGGGCCTGGTGAATGTGATTTGCCTGATTATCAGGATTTGAAATTGTCTGAAACTAGGCAATATGCGACAAAATATTTTCATGATCCATTGACGGAAAATGCATGATATTTAATATGTGAAAAAAATAGAGAGACATGTAATCCTCGAAAAATGTCAGGGTTCTTTTCGCCACCAAGAAGCTTGGGGTCAACACCGAAGAAACCATCTTATATTTATTCAAGACATTACTTTGCTCCGAAAGACAAAAATGTCACTTATGAGGCAGATGAAAACAGAAAGCCAGTAGCAATAGGCATGGTTTATGAAACATTTGATGAATGAAATAACATGGCATATATTGACATACAATGTAATTGCCATGTGGACAGAGACGGCAAACCTTTCTGCTTTGGACCTGAACTAAAAGGATATACTCCAGCAAGATAAAATACTTGGAAAATTTGAATAAAAGTTTAATTTTTGTTATACTTTTAATAGTAAAAACTAATCAATAACAATGATCAAAAAGTTTTTGAAAATTAGTTTTGTTGTAATTCTTCTTTTTCTAGCAAATGAATCATTTGCTTGTTTTGAGTTTAATAATTTGACAATTAAAAACCAAACAGATAGCAACAAAGCTGAAATTGTTAAACTTCAAATACTCCTTAAATCATCAGGGCAATATGCTGGACCAGTAACTGGATTTTATGGTGGGTTAACCGAGATGTCGGTAAAAGAAATACAAAGAAGCGAGAATATATCAGCAACAGGAACTATTGATGCAAAAACAAAAGAAGCGATTTGTACATTTTTTTATCAATGTCCATTTGCTTCGAACTTAAAGAAAAATGACATTTCTCCTAGAAGAGAGATTGAATCACTCCAAGCTTTCCTTTCTTTTTTTAGAGACGTTTATCCAAGAAAGTTAGTCACTGGATTTTATGGTAGTTTGACTGAAGCAGCTGTCAAAAATTTTCAAAAATATTTTAATATTAGCCAAACAGGCCAAGTTGATGAACAAACTAGAATGGCATTGTGCCAAGCATTTGATAATTTTAAAAATCAAGATGTGGCTAAGACAGCATCAGTGACATCAACTCCAAGAGCAGTAACAACAACCTATTCTTCTTTTCAATCTATTTGTATTCCGTTTCCAAAAGAGCCAAAAACAAACCAGCCAGTAACTTTTATTTCGCAGATATTAGGAGGAGTGGCTCCTTACGCTTATCGATGATCAGGTGATGTGTCGGGAAATGACAGAACTGTTTCTGTTACTTTTACCAAACAAGGCAACTATAATGTTGTACTTAAGGTGACAGACAAAAATGGCAATACTTCTGAATCTAAATGTGACATTCCGGTGGGAGAAGGATTGATTGGCGCAAAAGAAGATAAAGTTGTTTTTCCAAGTGAATTTAGGGAAAAGACAAGTTTTCCAGTTATTGATTTGGAAAACATTGATCAATCTGCACAAGATATTGTCAAAAAAGTTGGCGACTTGTTGAGTGATGAACAAAAAGAAAAATATATTTTGGATCCAATAAAATTGGCAGAATTGCTAAGAGAGCAGCAAAATAATATTGGAAGTAGTGATGATAATTTATTCAAACAGCCAGATACTCCTTCTGTCAATACAAAACAAGATACAGAAAAAAAGGGAACGGTATCCAGTGTTGATACTTATATAAACGATAACAAATTTAAAGTTGTTGGAGAGGAAGTGCTTGGTAATTTGGGTTTTCAACAAAAAATAGAAAATTTTAATTTTATTGAGGTCTTTGAAAAAGGATTTAAAAACGCACTATGTTCTGTAAAACAAAATTTGATAAACGAAAGAAAGAAGGGCGGGCAATATAAGAAAAATATTTGTATTGGAGATATAAGAACTCCTGAATATAGTTGTAACGAGTTAATTGGTAGGTGCGTCGTGGTTCCTTATGCTACCGGCAAGTATTCGTCATTGAGTTTATGTGAAGGTAATTGTTTTAAAAAAGAAAATATTGCTAGATATTCTTGCAATGTATTGTCTAGACAATGTGAGCAATCCTGAACAGGTCTGTATGGCTCTTATTCCAATTGCATGAAGGATTGTAGTGTTTTGGAATTTGAAAATAATCAAGTTGAAATAGGCGGATCAGTTCCTGATTATTCGGTTGTTTTTTCAAATCAAAACTTACCAGATTTGGTGCCTTTTGTTAATTATTTTAGAGGTCATGTTAGCTATAAAAGCATGGAAAATATTAAAGTTTCTTCGTCAGGTGGATTTGGTGATATAAATTATTCATTACAAGCTAAAAATTTTTCTGGATCAGGGGGAATTTGAAAAGTTTTGAATGATAATAATGTTTATGATAAAAAAGTTTCGAAAACATGGGACGCAAAGAGTTTGTGATACAATGAATATGGTGAGGCAATAATTGAGGCGGGAGTTGCTAATGTTGGGAATGCCAATGCTGGGATGCATATTTTTGCAGCCATGGTTGGAGACCCGCTATCTTTGCCAGGAGATGGATCAAAATCCAATGTCAAATTAACTCATCATCTTTATCCAGTTACTTGAACCACCTCAAGTCAACGAAATGATTCTGGGTTGCCTTCGCCACAAGAATTCGCTGATACATGAAATGGAGACAATTTAGAAAACATTTGAAATGTTTATGGTTTTAAAGGTAAGACAATATGAGATCCAAGAAAAATAGCTTCATATACAAATCAAAATTGACCAACTTATTTAAATTATTCTGTTTTTCGCGAAAAAGAAAAAGCTAATCCTTTTAAGTGGCATGAAGGAGTTGATAAGATGGGGGAATTTAGCTGGCCAAGAGAGCTTGATTCTAGTAATGTCTTTTATGTTCCTAAAGTTGATCAGGGTGATCGATTTAGAACTTGATTTAGATTTAGATGTCAAGATAATAAGAACCATAGAGTTTATTTTATAGCTGATTATCCTAAATACACGGACAGTAGTCCTCAAGATATATGCAATCCTTCGTATACTGAAGGGCAAACAGATGGTAAAATTATGCTATACAATGTTTTGTTAAATTCAAATCCAACTAAAAAAAGCCAAGTTTCTTACTCGGATAGATATTTTGATGATATGTATACTTCGGGGTTGAAACTAGAAACAGGAATTGGAGAATATATTAGAAAAAACAATTCGAAAACAAATATGTCGATTTCAAAGAATGATATTCTTAATAGTTCTAAAAAAATCCTTCCTTCTTGCGAGATTGACAATTCAAAAGCATGTTTAAGCACTACAAGTTCAGGGAATAGCTGTTC
>CAYGJE010000036.1:0-5619 GCA_964350215.1 uncultured Candidatus Saccharibacteria bacterium
ATAAAGAAATTTATGGTGACATGATTTGCTCTGCCTGCCCATTCAGTAAAGGGTTAAAATCAATGATATCTAGTGGCGGCTCTGTTCCATGCAAAGCCATGCATGGATGGTTAAATGGTTTGCGAAAGCCGCATGAATGTGGCATGGTAAGCTATCGTGATTGGAATACAGAAAAACTCCACAAAGAAATTGTGAAAAAAGGTGGCGATAAGTCGCTATTAAAGTTTCAACAAAAAGAACAAGAACTCAAAGAAAAAGTAAACAGCTAGATGAAAAGCCAAAGAGAGAGGGTTCGCCTCTCTCTTTTTTATTTTTCTAATTCAAAGTTTTAGGGGTGTTTAGAAAACAAAACAAAATAATTTAATAATATTAACACTGTTTTTCATTGAAATAGTTCTGACTTCGTTGAGTAGAGACCGCCTTCGATAATTCTTCGGTAGGCAAACCTACCTACGGTAGGCAGGCCTGCAAAAGGGATAATATGTTAAAGACCTGGTATTGTATAATGCTGGGTTTTTAGTTTGACATCAGTGTCTTTTTGTGGTAGTATTTTAATAATTAAAATGCATCTTGAAAAATTAAAATATATACGAAAGGAGAGCAGATGTCTATCATAACAATTTTATTTGGAATGCAATGGGGGTCTGAAGGTAAAGGTCTTGTTGCGTCAAAATGGGCATGGAATAATGATATTGCAATTCGTATTGGCGCTTCAAACGCTGGACATACTTTTTATGATATGGGCCGCAAATATATTGCAAGATCGATACCTTGTGCATGGATAAATCCAAAGTGTTACTTGGTTATCGGAAGAGGAGCTGTTATTAATCTAGATGTATTGTTCTCTGAGATGAAAACAATAGGCATGGAAAATTTGGAAGGCCGATTGATTATAGATTCTAGAGCTACAATTGTAACACAACAGCAGATTGAAGAAGAGGCCAAGTTGATGTTGGCAGAAAAAATAGCTAGCACGTCTGGTAGAGCAAAAGAAGGAATAGCCATGGCTAGATGTTCGAAAATAAAAAGAGATGGAAGTTGCTTGATGGCTGGTGGTGTTCCGGAGCTTTGTCGATATACTGGTGACACGATTGGTTATATTCAAGAAAAATTATTTTGCGGAGACAATGAGGTTATGATTGAGGGATCGCAAGGGTTTATGCTAGGACTTAATTATGGTGATTATCCTTTTGTCACCAGTGTTGATGTTGATCCGATATCTTTGCTGGCTGGAGTGGGTATAGACCCTACCAACACAGATATTATTGTCAAAAAAATTGGCGTCCTGAGGTCTTATCCCATAAGAGTTGGTGGAAACAGTGGCCCTTTTGGAAAAGATTCTAAGGAAATTTCTTGGGAAGAGTTGCAAAGAAGGGCTGGATCTCCGGTGCCTTTAATCGAAAAAACAACGGTAACGGATGTGCCAAGAAGAATTGCAACTTTTAGTTTCAATGAGCTAGATCGTGTTTGTCGAGCAACAAATCCGACGGAAATTATTTTGACATTTGGTCAGTATATTGATTATAGTGTCTATGGCAAATATGAAATAACGTCGCGTATTAAAAAATTTATAGCAGAAATAGAAGATGCTGTAAAAATCCCAGTGACGGCTGTTACTACGGGACCAGACACTATGGTCTATGTAGACGAATGGAATCTTCGTAAGGCAGCTAGGTGGTAGTTGAAAATATATTAGAAAGGAGATAAAAATGCAGTTGATTTTGGTGGGAGGATTTTTGTTGTTTCTTTTGGCAGTATTTTTAAATGTTATCAGGGATAGCATGCCTTTTTCAAAAAGACGGCTGACAGAACTTGTTAGAATTTTGTGTCTTTTTCTTTTTGCCATGAGTGTTATTTGGTCGCTCTGGACGATGTTTTTGTATTGGAGTCCAAAATGATTAAGAACTTTATTTGGGTAGCTATTTTTTTGGTTTCCGTGTGCCAGCTTTTGTTTTTTTCTATTAGAACATTCGAGAACTCTGCTTTTCTCGTATGGGCGGGAATTATGTTTTTGACAGCAGTAATTTCTTTTAGAAAAATGCTATATTAGAATATTAAGGAGGGAAAGATGATTTTTGTTGAAGAGATTAGAAACGGGGTTATGCTCGCGAAGTGCTCTAGTTGTGGCAAAACGTTTGAAGTGGAAGCTAAGAAACTTAGCGATTTCATTGAAAAAAATCCAAAATGTGTCTGTGGGCATGAGTTGGATTTTACTGAAATCGAAGAAAACGCTGAGGAATGTATGCCGATTTATGATCCAGAAGAAGAAGACGAGAAGCACGAACATTATAAGAATTATATCGGGTCGTCGTTTTATCACGAGCGTATCAAACCCAAAGATTAATTGATAAGGAGAAAAACATGTTTTATGTTTATTCGCCAGTTGGGATTGATCTTCAAGACCTTTGGGTTGGATATATTGCATTGCTTCTCTTTTTTGTTTTGGTGATATCTGTGGCGGTGATTAGATCATTGTTGAGAACGAGAAAAAACAAGAAAGATCGTGCCGAGTTTGAAGCGAGGGCACGAGAATTAATTAGGGTTTGGGATCGTTTAGGCAAAGGATAAAAGTGTAGTGCGGGAGCTTGTGCTCCCGCATTTTTTAATATATTTGCAAGACCATGGATGAATTTGACATCGTCTTGCTTTTGTGGTAGTATTTGGGTATGTAAATATGTAACTTGAAAAATAAATATATGAAGAGGAGGGTTATTTTAGTGGTAAAAATTAAATTTTACAATGGAGACGAAGAATTGCCTTTAAATCTTGATTTGTGCCTTGGCGTGGCTTTGGGTTATATTCCCTTGTTTCATCCTTTTTTCGCAAAGTTTGTTACAGACACAGAAGGGAAATATCTCCCTAAAAAAAATGAAAAAGATAAAGTGGTGGCAAAATTAGATGGCAACAGTGTGGCCGTAGAAAAAATTAAGCATTTGGTTGTAATATCAAGCCAACTAAGAATCTTATTCGAGAATGTTGCCTTACCGGAACTGGAAAAAGCATATGTTGATACCGAAGAAGAATATGCAGAATTACAGGACATATCAAAATTACTTGTGGTGATAACAGATGTAATGATAAAATGCTTTTTTGGACTAGAAGTTCAAAAAATCAAAGTAGTAAGAGGTTGGGAGGTGGTAATTCCTAATTTTGACTGAACAAATTAAACAGTACTTTGGTATTAGCTTGGTTTTGCGGTGATATTTGGACATCTAAATATGATGTGTATTTTGAAAAATAAAAAAAGGAGATTAAATAATGGACGAAAAGTTGAAAAATATTTTGAGAGATGAATTTTCCGAAGAGGTTCTAGGCAACCCTAGTTGGGTTACAGCAGTCCAAAGCAAGTTGGAAAAAGAACGTAGTCAGCGATCCTCAATATTTACAATATTGCTGTTTTTACTGTTCTCAGGGGTTTGTGCTGCTCAGGTAATGCTTGGAATAAGTTTTTTTAATACTCCGATGGTGGTTGGTTATACGGTGTTAGCTGTTGTTGTTGCATTGTTTTATTTCTTAATGTGCGAGATGCTCCCAACTGTAAATATGTATCGGAAGGCGTTTAGAGAGGTTGTTGCTGAAAGAAAAGATGATGACCCTCTAGTTGCCGACGATGATGTTGAAAAGATTGTTGTGACAGAGTTTCGATTTAGTCCACAAACGATACGTTTTAGCTTGCAACAAAGGATATCGTTTTTCCCTGAGAGTAGCTTTATGCGCGTGGCAGAAGATGAGCTCTATAGACATGTTGAAAGTGATGAGTATGAACCTACAGAGGCAGAAGAATCTCTCGCGCATCAAATATTGTGCACAAAAGGAGTCGGTGTTTACCTGATATTAAAACCTTTTGACATAATTTTTCATGTTGAACGTGCTTTTGATAAAAAGGCAACAATAGAATTAGTTTTAGAAATTGTCAAAGACGCTTTTTATAACAAGAAAGATGTTCCTATTGTGTATACAGAGGAAGGAGCTTTTTTCGGGTAGCAATTTAAAGGACGGGGTAGCCCGTCCTTTTTTGTTTGACATCGTCTTGTTTTTGTGGTAGTATTTGGGCATGTAAATATGCTGTGTAATTTGAAAAATAAATATATGAAGAGGGGGATAAGATGGAATTTTTGAAGCGGCTTGTTGTTTATTTCGTCTTGGCAGTTGCTATTTTTGTTTTTCTAGGGCTTTTGGCTGTGGGTATATGGCTTATATATGATTTAGTATATTGGTTGTTTAGCCCAGTATTAGGGCGCGTTGTAATTTTAATTGGCGTGTTGTTTATCGTAATTGCTTTTGTTTTTGCGGTTATTCATCATTTTGAAGTAGAGCTAAATATAGAAATAAGAGACAAAAGACAGAGAGAGAAATTTCTTTACGAATGGTGGCATGGAAAACGAAAACGTTTGGTGTCTAAAGAGCTCATGTTAGTTGTGCCGGCGAAAGATGGATAGAGGTCAATCCAACAAAATCAGCAGTGCGTAAATTTACTCAGCTGAATCCAGAAGAAAAATTAGTTTGCGAGGGATGTCGAGACCAGGAAAATTGTCAACTCATTGGCAAAGTTTTTATAGTTGGAGTTGGATACGATTCAAAAGATTACCGTAAAAAATTGTGGGTTGAAAATGATGAAAATCCAGGAAAAGTTTTTACTTGTGATAAACCTTGTTTTGCAAGAAGAATATTTCCAGTAATGTCAGTAAAGATCCCAATGCCCCATTTAAAAATTTTTGAACAAGGAGGTCAAGATGCTTCTTCGAATGCTTGAAATAATTCAAGCAAATTATTTTGGCAGTGCGGTGGTTTTTTTGTTTCTCGGGGGTACTGTTGAACAATACTTGAAAAATAATGGGGACATCTCCCTTATTTACCTTTTTTCAGCAGCGTTAAACGCCGTCTTTGTCTGGCAGTCGTATGCCAGAGGCGGATAAAGAATAACCTGTGTAGCTTATGGCTACACAGGTTTTTTGTAAATTGACTTGAAAATTTGTTTCAATTTGGTATAATATATGTGTAATAAAAATGTTAAAAAATTTATTATGAAAATAAAAGATTGAATGGAACAAAAAATTAAAAAAATGGATTGACTTGATGTGGCATTGATCAAATGAAGCTGTGTTGTTTTTGGAATTTTGCTAGTAATATTAATTCCGGAATTGATGAAATCAAACGTCAACTTGCTGGTGGCATTGATTTTTGTGCTTGCATTTAGACCTTTATATAGATATTTTTTGAAGTAGTTTTTTAAAGAAAGTGACTTTTAAATAAAATTGTGCTAATATTGTGTTAGCATATTAACTTTTAAAATAAAAAAAGGAGGGGTGTATGTTTGATTTGGAAGATATTGAATATCCTGATCCAAACATTGCGAATTTGGCAATGAATTTTCAACTAGTGGTTCAGTATTTGAAAAACTTTCCATATGTCTTGGAAGCGATTTTGTCTTCGAAGGTTTTGGACGAAGATTTTGACTTGTCTAATTTGTGCCCCAATCCGCATTCTTGCGATCAATTTCCTTGTGAAAATTTGTGTTGTATGGCACGAGAAATAATTCGCTAGGATAGTGGCTTTTGAAAAGATAGAATAGCGCCCCGTATAGCATATGCTATACGGGGCTATTTGTTTTAAAGGGGG
>CAYGJE010000037.1:0-5615 GCA_964350215.1 uncultured Candidatus Saccharibacteria bacterium
AACAGGATTAAAACATTAATACTATACCACATCAAACTTTATTTGTCAATACCCCCCTGTGGAAAACTTTTTAAAACCAAAAATTCAATAAATAAAAGGCAAAAACGCCCAAAAGGGCGTTTTTTGCAGTGCTACTTGTTTAGCTCTTGAATAATTTTTAATACCGAATCAGGATTTAAACTCATCGAATCAATTTTATTTTGTATCAAAAACTTAGCAAATTCAGGATAATCACTTGGCGCCTGACCGCAAATACCAATATATTTCCCTCTTTCTTTGCAAGTTTTAATAACATTTTTGACCATTTGTTTTACAGCTTCATTATTTTCATTGCCAATGGAAGCAATCAAGCTGCCGCCATCTCGATCAAGTCCCAAAACCAATTGAGTCAAGTCATTTGATCCTATCGACATGCCATCAAACACATCCAAAAACTTATCTGCCAGTATCACATTGGATGGTATTTCACACATCACATATATTTTACATTTTGATTGACAATATTGATTGATAATTTCTTTAACTTTTTTGCCCTCCTCCACTGTTCTACAAAATGGGACCATTAAGGACAAGTTATCAAGACCAAATTCTTTTACCACTTTATCCACTGCCTTGAGCTCAAGCTTGAAGGCCTCAATAAAATCTGGATGATAATATCTCGAAGCACCTCTTCAGCCAATCATTGGGTTTTCTTCTTTTGGCTCATACATTTCTCCGCCAATAAGGTTTCTGTATTCATTGGTTTTGAAGTCAGAAAATCTCAAAATAACTTCTTTTGGATAAAATGCTGCACAAATTTTTCCAATACCCTGCGATAACTTGTCGACATAAAAATCAACTTTATTTTTGTAGCCAAACGTGAGTTCATCGATTTGCTTTTTAGTTGCTGGCGATTGTTTTTTGTAGTTGATCAATGCACTTGGATGTATCTTTATGAAGTTGGCCACAATAAACTCTTCCCTGGCCAAGCCCACACCTTCATTTGGCACAAAGCTATTTACAAACACACTATTTGGATCACCAACATTTAAAGTAATTTTGACTGGTGGCTTTCTCAAATTTTTGATATTTGTTTCTTTTATTTCGTATTCTATTTTCCCGTCATATATTTTTCCTATTTGGCCTTCAGCACAAGAAGCAGTAACCTCTGATCCTTCTTTCAACTTTGTGGTGGCTTTATCTGCTGCCACAATAGTTGGTATGCCTAGTTCCCTTCCTACAATGGCGCTATGGCATGTTTTGCTGCCACTTTGTGTGACAATGGCGCTAGCAATTTTCATAATCGGCACTCAATCTGGGTCAGTCATATAGGTCACCAAAACATCTCCTTTTTTAAACTTTTCCATGTCTTTGATGTTTTTGATAATCTTGACTTTGCCCTGACCAATTTTGCTACCAACCGCCATACCTTCAACTAGCACTTTTTTGCCAGCATTTTTGATTTTGTATTCTTTTAATATATCCACATCTTTACGACTTTGAATGGTCTCTGGTCTTGCCTGCACGATATACAATTTGCCATCCACACCATCTTTGGCCCATTCAATGTCCATGGGCTTGTTGTAGTGATTTTCGATAATCAAAGAATATTTTGCCAATTCCAAAACTTCATCATCTGTCAAAGAAAACATTTTTCTTTTTTCGCTAGGCGTTGGCAAATTTTTTACTCCGCTTTCTTTTTCGCCATAAATCAATGTTCACTCTTTGGCGCCCAATCTTTTTTCCACAATTGGCCTGCATCCCTTTGACATTGTTTTTTCAAAAACAAAAAATTCATCTGTCTCCACACGTCCTTTCACAATATTTTCACCCAAACCATAGCTTGAATTGATCAGCACCACATCCGAAAACCCGCTTTCTGTGTCACAAGAAAACATAACGCCAGCACAGGCCTTGTCTGACCTGACCATTTTTTGCACACCAACCGACAAGGCAACCTTTAAATGATCTACTCCCAAATTGTTTCGATATACCAATGCTCTCTCAGTGAATAGTGATGCAAAACACTCTTTGATAATTTTGAATAGTTCTTTGATACCCACCACATTCAAATATGATTCATGTTGACCAGCAAAGCTAGCATCATCCAAGTCCTCGGCCGTGGCTGAAGATCTCACTGCCACAGAAACATTTTTGGTTTTGTATAGCTCACTCAATCATCGATAATTTTGTTCGATTTCTTCTTCCAAGTCCTTTGGCATTTTTGAAGAAGCAATAAGTTTTCGCAGTTTCTGAGAAGTGGCTCTCAAATTTGGAATATCATCGACATCTAACGCCCCTATTGATGATACAATCTCATCTCAAATACCTGTTTCTTTCAAGAAATAAAAATATGCATCTGCTGTAACAGAAAAACCTTCTGGCACCCTAATACCACTCACCACCTTTGGAGAATATCCTCCTTCGTCACCAAAACTCTTGTTGTCGTAGCCCAAATTAAACAATATTTCTGACAAGCTATCATACACATCATCTGCCATTTTGATGGCTTGATTGTAATTGTCAGCCAAAATATTTATCATAAACTCTTGAGTGGACACTTTGTCTATGCCCAATTCTTCTTTGTCGCACAAAGCATGTAATCCACCGTTAAACACATTCATAAGCAAGCGAACTTTTTTGCTGCTATTTGTTTTGGGATAAACATATCTCAAGTATTCATATAGCTCCATGCCCTTGATCATGGCCGCTGCTTTGGCTAGTGCCAAAGAAACCGCCAATGTGGTATTGCCACCTCATTTTTCCAAATTATCCATCATCAATTTGTCGGCTTTAACCTGATCAAAAACAGTGAACCCTTTTTGTATCAAAACTTTTTCTATTTCTTTGGTATTTTGTAATGCTTCGGCAGTCACAACCACTGGCGCTTCACCTTTGCCAGTTGATTTGCCAGCTGGCACCATTGCTCAAGGACCAATCACATTGTTGTTCAAAATTATTCTTGTTTTGATGGTTGGCTTGCCTCTTGAGTCAAGAATTTCTTCGCTTTGGATCGATTTGATCCAAGTATTTGTTGCTGGTATTTTGTTATAAATATTTGTTTTGGCAATCAAACTTCTGCCTGTCATTTCTGATGGCTTTTTGATGCCAAAAATATCCAAAATAGTTGGCGCAATATCTGCCAAGCGTCCAGCACTTCTAAGTTCCACACCTTTCATCTTATTGTAGGTGTCTATCAATATAAAAGGAACTGGATTTACGGAATGCGATGTTAGTTTGTCTAAGTCATTTTTGTTCATTTCTTCAGCATTGCCATGATCAGCAGTCACAATCAAAGTATAGCCCAGCTCTTTGGCTTTTTGATATATCAACCCCAATTTTTCATCGATTGTTTCAATAGCTTTTATGGCAGCATCCAAATTGCCAGTATGTCCCACCATGTCAGGATTAGGAAAATTCAAAACAAAGAAATCCACTTCCGACATTTTTAAAAGCACTTTTTCAGTCAACATTTGTGAAGACATTTCTGGTTTCAAATCGTATGTCGCCACTTCTTTTGGCGAATCCACCAATATTCTTTCTTCTTTGCTAAACATTGTTTCCACACCACCGTTCAAGAAAAACGTAACATGAGCATATTTTTCTGTTTCAGAAATACGCAATTGGCTGATATTGTTGTTTGACAACACTTCACCCAAAGTATTTTTTATCACTGCTGGTCTATATGCCACCAACAAATTTTGATAGTGATCAAATTTTTCATCATATTGAGTCAAACAAACATATTTCAAATTTTTGTAGCCATTTCTGCCAAAATGCTCAAAATCTTTATCCATAAAAGCACGAGTAAGCTGTCTTGTTCGGTCAGCCCTAAAATTGAAAAACACGATTGCATCTTTATCTTTGACCACAGTACTTTTGCCATTGTCATCCAAAATCACAGTAGGCAAAATAAATTCATCGGTTATATTTTTGTTGTAAGAATTTTGTATGGCTGTTTCTCAATCTCTTTCAACTATACCATCAGCGCCAACATACAAGCGATATGCTCTCTGTGTGCGGTCTCAGTTGGTGTCGCGGTCCATGGCATAATATCTTCCACACACCGAAACTATTTTGCCAACGCCTGTTTTGTGTAATTTTTCTTCCACTTTTTCTATTCAAGTTCTTGCGCTAAGCGGCGATGAATCCCTGCCATCAGTCACAACATGCACGCACAAATCTTTAAAATTATTTTTTAAAGCCATTTCAATCAAAGCCATCAAATGGTCCATTGAAGAATGCACCACTGCATTAGAAACCAATCCAATAACATGGACTTTGCTTTTATGTTTTTTGGCATGATTAAATGCCGCTAGCAAACTTTTGTTTTTATAAAAAGCTCCACTTTTGATTTCTTTGTTTATTTTCAATACTTCCTGTTCCACCACTCTTCCTGCTCCAATATTCAAATGCCCGACTTCAGAATTGCCCATTTCTCCTTCTGGCAAACCAACGTCCACTCCTGATGCAGCAATACAAGTGTTTGGGTAGTTTTGTGCCAAAAAATCATAATTTGGCGTGTTGGCCAATTTGATTGCATTGCCTTCCACTGAATTTTTAACACCTCATCCATCCAGCACAATCAATCCCACTGGCTCTTTGTTTTTCATGCATTCTTCATGATTTTCCAAAAATGCCATTCTTTTGTATTTGATCCTTCTCACATCTTCGTCGTCTTGCAAGTCCGGCCTTTGATGTGGCGATCCTGTTTTCAATCCATAGCTTCCAGTGGCAAAAGCAATATCAGCTATAGTGGTATCTAGTGTTTCGCCTGATCGATGTGACACCACTCATTCTCAATTGTTTTTTCTTGCCATGTCAATGGCTTCCATGGTTGAAGTCAAAGTTCCTATTTGATTTGGTTTTATCAAAACAGCATTGGCTGCCTTTTCATCAATACCCTTTTTTATCAAGCTTGTGTTGGTCACAAAAATATCATCACCAATTAAGGTAATTTTACTCCCCATTTCTTTTTGAAGTTTTTTCCAGCCCGATCAATCATCTTCTGCCAAGCCATCTTCAATAGAAACAATGGGGAAAGTTTTGATCAATTTTTGATAAAACAAAATCAAGTCATCGGAAGTGTATTGTTGGCCACCCAAATAATATTTACCGTCTTTATACACTGAGCTAGCCGCCACATCCAAAGACAAGCTTATATCTTTGCCTGGTTCATAGCCAGCGTTTTTGATGGCCTTCATCAAAAGCTCTAAGACCGTTTTTTCTTTATTGATTTTTCTTGTGCCCAAAGATTGTATCATCTCACCCAAAGATGAATTTTTGCCACCAACACTTTCAATGTCAGCCAAGTTTGTGTCTCTAAATTTTTTTACATAAGTCATGGTTTGCTTTTAATAATATTTTTAAAATAGTCAATTTTGTTTATACCAAAAGTATATCAAAAACCAAAATTAAAAACAACTACATATTGTAGTTGTTTTAGATTATTTCCACTATTTTGTGTTTTGTGGTTTTGCCCACCAAAATTGTCACATTACTCTTTGGTACATCAAAGTATTTTGCCAACTGACAAACAATATCCACATTGGCCTTGTTGTCTTTCGGCTCTTTGGTGGTGTGTACCACAAAATGATTTTGATCTATTTTTTGGACCATGCTTTTTTTGCTTTTTA
>CAYGJE010000038.1:0-5601 GCA_964350215.1 uncultured Candidatus Saccharibacteria bacterium
GGCAAACTAGTCCCAGTTTACTTTGATGTATTTGGCTAGAAATGGGTGAACTTTTTCTATTTCTTTGAAACATTCTTGGGCAATCATTCTATAAAACCAGTGCCCTTTCTTGTTGCTTCTTAGCGGAATAAAATGATGTAGTTCTCTGAGATTCATGGTCATGAGAACTCTCTTTTTGAAAGCCATTGGCAGAATATATTGTGCCTCAAAGGGATATTTTTGACTAATTTTGTCGTAGGCATCTTTTGCTTTTCCCATACACAGGATGTAATCTTTTTCAAGGCCAATTTTTTTGATAAGCTCTGGGGTCTCAAAGCCATGGCTTGTGGTGAGAAGTTGGTTGGTTTGGGTGCACATGCGATGACGTTGGATATCTCTAAATGCACCATAGTCAACTAAAATATCAAAGGTGTAATAAATATGTTCAAGCTCTCTTAGGGGTTGATCATAGGTGGAAAGATGTTTTGTGGAGTTTAGAATAATTTCTTCTTTTTCAAAAGCCGAAAGAGTTTTTATTTTTTCTTTTATTTCGAGATATGACAATGTGGAATGTTTGTATAGAAGTGCAGAAATTAATTTTTCTTCTGCTTGATGATTATATTCCACAAGAGACACGTATGTTTGGTCAGTTGTTTTTTGATTTTGTAAAAGCTTTGCGATGCTTTGTTGCATCAAGTTTTCTGTTTGGATGATGTAGTTGTTTTTGTCGGCATATTTGATTAGTGTGGGCACTTCTTCTTTGGCAGCAGTTTTTATGAGTTCCCCTATTTCCCGCATTTCTTCGATTGGGTGGGACAAAAGTTTTGTGATGGCATGCTCGAGTGCACGTGCGTTTATGGTCATGCCTAAATTGGTTTGAGTGGCGGTGGTTAGTAGATAGCGAGATACATCGCAAGTGTTACTTTTGATGATGCTGTTGTATTGAGCATCACTAATCCCCTGCTCTTTTGGCAAAACTGTTTTGAAAAATTCAGAAATTTTGGCGGTGAAAATTTCATATTGGTTGAAAATAAAATCACTGGTGCTGGTGTAGATTTCTAATATTTCAGGATCATTGCTAAATATTTTTGGAATATGATAGGTGTCTTTGTTGAATATTTGATATCTAGTTGATTTTTCGGTATATGAAGCTAGGCGATTATCTTCGATTGCTTTGGTGGCTAAAATAGAGACATTTTCTAGGGCAATTGAAAGAATAGCATGCTCGGCCACAGATGAATGGCCATAACCAACAACTCATTTTTCATGAAATTCTTTGGATTTGTCTGCAGTTAGCTCTTTGGCAATGCTGTCAAAAGAATCAGGACATCTGGAACATTTGGCAAATGTGACAGCTTTTATTTCTGGGGAAATGTCTTTTAAGAGGTATATTTTGAGGTTGTGCATGGCTATTTTTTTAATATTTTTTAACTGCTTTATTGTAAGAAAAAATTTAAAAAAATGCAAGTTTTGTGGCAATCAATTGTTTTGTGATTTTGTCAAATAAAAAACCAGGGCAACAAATAGTTGCCCTGGCTTGTTTGATTATTTTTTGAAAGTGTTTAATATGTAGTAAACGTGCCTGCCGGTGTTGCCTATTTGAAGTATCTTTTTTTCTTGCTCTAATGATTCGAGTAAACGGTAGGCAGTGCTGTTGGATACCTTTAATAAATATTCTACTTCGTCGTTTGTGATGGTCTCGTGTTTTTGTAGAAATTCAAGTATTTTGAATTTTCTGGAGTCGGTTTCTCTTTGAACGTTTAGCTCTTGAGAAATGTTTTTGTTGAGATTATCACACTTTTGTTTTTCAAGTTCTTTTTTGAGAATAACGTTTTCCAGCTTTATTTTTCTGCTTTTGTGTATTATAAGAATACAGATAAAGAGAAATAGGAATATAAATAATATTGTATAAAGCATGGATTTGGATTTATTTTTAAATGATTAGCGTTTTGGACAGAATGGCAATAAGGCCATTACTCTTGCTCTTTTAATAGCTGTAGCTAATGAGCGTTGATGTTTGGCACAAGTAAGAGTTTTTCTTCTTGGCAATATTTTGAATTGGCTGGAAATAAACTTTTTGATTGTGTCGATTTCTTTGTAGTCAATTTTTTCAAATCCTTTTTGGCAAAAATAACATTGTTTCATATAAATTTTTTATTTAGTTTTGTTTAATTGTTTAATTTGCTTTATTGATTGCGTCTATATCGGCTTGATATTTTTTGGCTCTTGCCATAACTTGGTCGCCATAAAATCTAAAACGAGTGTTGGTGGAGCCAGAGAAATATATCATGGCACTTCTTCATTCACCGTCATAAGTTTGTTTTTTAGCGCCATAGTCACTAAGGTACAGGCCACAGGCCACAAAAGCATCTCTTATGTCTCATGGGTTGGCTGGGTTTCTACCAGTGACACCACTAACTCTGTTTTTGTAACTTTTTCAGGTGCTTGGAATAAATTGGGCTGGTCCCATAGCCCCACCTCAGCCAACTTGTTTGCCTGCCTGAAACATCGGACAAGACACAGGAGTGGAGTTTGGATCCATACCTAGTTCTTTGGTGACTTCTAAGAAGTGAGGAATGTCGCGAGTTGGATGCATAATTTTGCTGTAGTGCTTGTTTGGTGGATCGGTTGGTCTGTTGCAGGTGCCAACATTTTGACCTAAGTTTGATTCTTGAGTAAGGACAGCCAATATTAAGGCCGGTCTAACTCCGATTTTGCCACCTACTCAGTTGGCGATATCCAAGGCCTCTCCGAAGGTGACTTTTGTTTGAATGCCCACCAAATTGTATATTCGGCTTCTGAGTTCAGCTGCCTTTTTTCGTTGTTCACTGAGAATTTGTTGATAAGTGGCTTCTTTGTTTTGAGTGATTTTGAGTAGACCTTCTTGTTCTTTTTTATTGCGATCTAGTTCTTCTTGTTGGAGCAATTGAATTTGAAGTAAATGTTGGGTTTCACCTTTTTGAGTGTTGAGATTAGTTTTTTGATTGTTTAAGCTCTGATGTAAATCATTTAGTGTTTGAAGGCGTTCTTGCATTTTGATATCCAAAATACCAAGTGAATTGACTTCGGTGAAATAGTCGGACAATGTGTTGTTGGCAAGAATAATTTCGGCATGACTTTTTTGAGATATTTCGTAGAAGGCCTGAAGCAAAGAAGAAATCTCATTTTTGGTGTTGTTGATGTTGTTGAGAGTTTTCTCTATCGCTGTTTCTGTGTCAGAAATTTTGCCAGTAAGCGAAGTGATTTGGTTTTTGGCTGATTTGATTTTTAAAGAAAGAGAATTGGCTTGGGTGCGTAAACGATTGATGGCGTTTTGCAGAGTGCTTTTTTCAGTGGTGGTGTTGGCCAGTTCTTTTTCGTAGATGGCAATTTGAGCTTCGATATTGGCAAGCTCTTTTTCCATTTGCTTTTTCTCTTCTTCGCTGGTAGCTTTAGCTTCGAAATATCCAATAGGTGCGTCTACTCTAGTGGTGTATTGGTTGTTGACAAAAAATATGGAAAAAACAAGAAAAACGATAAAAATATTTTTGGTGAAATTTAAGAAGGTTAAAAAGTTTTTATCTTTAAGAAATTTGATGTATTGGTTGTTTGATCAATTGTCGGTTTTGAATTTTTGATCAAAAACAATATCAAGATGTTTCTTTTTTCTGGTTTGAAAATTTTCTCAAAACATAGGGTTGTTTTATGAGTTTATTTTTTAACTTCTTCCTTTTTGTCGTCAGCTGGTTTTTTGTCAGCTGCTTCAGCTGCTGGCGCTGCACTAACTAAAGGAGCTTCTTCTTTGGCTGGTTCATCGAAGGTTACTATTGGTGAATCTAAAGATGATAATATTTTGATTCCTTTTTCTAGAGATAAATCTCGCACAAAGATGGTTTTGCCAAATTCAGTCAATGAGCTGCAGTCGACATCGATTTGATGTGGAATATTGTCGGGTAGTGTTTCAATTTCAATTTCTTGCATAACTTTGATAATCATGCCACCCAATTTTTCTGCTGCCTCAGTGTTGATGAGGTTGACTGGGACTTCCACTTCGACTGTTTCGGTGAGAGAAACGGCGAAAAATTCGATGTTGTTGATGCTGTCTCTAAATGGAGCAAAGTGAACATTTTGGATTAGAACCTTGTGTTTTTCTTTGATGCCAGTAATGGTCAATTCTATAAGAGTGTTATCACCGGCATTTTCATATAGATTTAAAAAATCTTTTTGAGAGACCGCCAAATTGATAGGTTTTATTGATTTGCCATATATAACTGCTGGAGCAAGCCCTTGCTCTTTTAATTGTGATGCTTTTTTGCCCAATAATTCTCTAATTTGAGCTTCTAATTTTGGTGTTTCCATAAGGTTTTTCTTACGATACATTTATTAATTATTTATAGTTATTTTAGCATAAAAGACATGTTTTTTCAAGCCCTAACAGATATATGCCCAAAAAGATAGATTTTATTTGGAAAAAATCAGTTTGTGTAGTTTTTGGCCAAATTCTGTGGCATTTTCTTGTTGCCAGATATTGCGGCCAATAATAAAACCATTGGCATCATTTTGTAGACCCAAAGTGATGTAGTCGGTGAATTCTTCTTTTGTTAAGAGTTCCCCACCCCTTAATGCGATTGGCAAATTTGGAGACATTGACTTGATTTCTTTAAGAAAATTAAGATCGTTTATCTTTGGTAGTTTGATTAGGTCAGCTCCTAGTTCCAAACATACTCGGATGTTATTTTTGATCTGTTCGATATTTTGACAAGTAGTGAAATCACTTTCAACGCTATATGCTCATAGTATACAACCCATTTTTAATTTGTGAGCTTGTTCACAATTTTTGGCGAATTCTTTTATTTGTTCTTTTTCTAAAGATGATCCAAAATATATTGTTTGTCCAATGGCTTTAGCGCTAAGTGATTTGGCATATTCAACTGAGCAGGTTTGGATGGCAGTTTGATTGTCAGGAGTTTTGTGATCTAGCTTGATGATAATTGGTATTTTGTTTCAACGGTTTTGAAAAAAAATCTCGGCAATGCCTTTGTTCAAAACTATGCCAGTGGCATTGATTGATTTTGCTAAGTTGTAGATATAAAGTGGGTTTTGAGATTGGTGTTGGAATATTGTGGTTGGCTTGCTGAGACCTTGATCATAGGCCACAATAAAACATTTGTTGTTTTTGAGAAAGGGTTGGATGTATTTTTTTAACATAATTTTGTTTTGGTTATTTTTAGTTTGTTAAAATATTTTTTCCATGTTTTGCTGTTGAAGGATGTGGGTGTCAAGATGTTTGTGTTGGCGCCTATTTTTTCAACAACATTGGCAGCATTAGCCAAGCCAAATTTTATACTGTATTCGATTTCTTTTGTTTTGAGATACATCATTGAAAAGCCGCTAGCAAAAGCATCCCCTGCTCCGGTGTGGTCTATTTCTTTGGCATGTTTGTAGATGCCACATGAATAGATATGTTTGTTGTCAGACAAAGATAATCCTTTTGTACCCTTGGTCATTATGCAAATACCTTTTACATATTTGTCGATAAATTTAAATATTTTTTGCTCGTTTTTGTAATCAATGCCACTCAAAAAACTAGCTTCTTCTTGATTGACAAAAAAACAATCGATATATTTTAAAATATTTAAATTT
>CAYGJE010000039.1:0-5141 GCA_964350215.1 uncultured Candidatus Saccharibacteria bacterium
AACCCCACCCTTTTGGGTGGGGTTTTTCATTTGCAATACAACAAAATCTATGGTATAATAGACATATCTAAATTTGAACATTAAAAAGGAGGAAAAAATGGAGCTTGAGAAAATAATTGCGGGATCAATTCTCGCCGTATTGGCTATCATCTTTTTTTTATTTTTCCTAAAATCTGAATATGACGTCTATATTCTATTTGTAATAACATTTTTTTGTGTTGGCCCTAATGGCCACAAATATCTTTAAAGGAGGATATTGTGAGAAAAAAATCTATTTTAAATGACTTGCTTTTTTTGGCTTTGTCAAAGATGTCCATAAAATGTTCTTGCGGGCATTGGTCCAAAAGAGCATTAATAATGGATGGCAAAGAATTTTGCTTTCTAGGAAAATTGTTTGGAAAAGAACGGCCACTATACTGCCCAAAATGTATAACAAATCTTCCCTTCATGACATGCCTGCAATGTCAAAAAAAGATACGCGCTGGTGAACGATTTTTAAAAGTTACTGACGAAAACGGAAAAGATTCTTTTCTTGGCGGTTGCTGCATTGAAGATGGAGTCGATTTTATGGTATCCACTATTTACGATCCCCTCAACCTGCAACAAAAAACGAAAGGAGGAAAAAATGTCAGATAAAGATAAAGATGCTATGTTTTTTGATTTAATGAAAACCTGTCACAAAGCAGGCATAGATTTTCCAGACAAATCTGGAAATCCACCCGACGAAAAAACCAAAGACCCTGAAGGATTTTTGGAAATATACAAAGCTTGCAAAAATACTGAAGAAAAACTCCAACAAAAAGCAGAAGCGGAAGCTCCTGAAGAATGCCGCTCATGCCCAGTGTTCAAGAAATGCCACGGGAAAAACTACACTTCGCTCACAGATCTATACACCTGCAAGCAAATCATAAAGCACTACCAAAAAAAATAACAGCTGCCATCAACGCTTCGGCGCCCATTCTATACAGAATAGGCGCCTTTTTATTTTCAAAATTTTTATTCTTTGTATCCGTCAGCTTGCAGCTTAAAAGATTTGGCATATTTGCCATTTAGTTTCAAAAGTTCCTCATGGCTACCCTGCTCCAATATTTTACCGCCATCAATCAAAATAATACGATCAGCATTGCGAACAGTGGAAAACCGATGTGAGATAATGATGACGGTTTTGTTGTCAAAAAAATTGTAAATATTATTAAATATTTTGTATTCTGCTTCCGCATCAATAGATGCTGTTGGCTCATCAAAAATCACCAATCACGGATTGCGATAAAACAATCTAGCAATTGCAATTTTTTGCCATTGGCCATCACTTGGCCTGATCCCACCTTCAAACCCCTCCGACAATATTTGGCTGTATTTGTTTTTGTATTCATTTATAAAATCATGTGCATCTGATTTTTTGGCTGCCTCCATGATATCCTTTCTTTTTAATTTTTTTGAAGTATCTCCCAAAAAAATATTTTCTTCTGCTGTGAAAGCTCCATACCCACCAAAATCTTGAAACAAAGCACCCACGTTATTATAATATGATTCAATTTTTAGATCATCTATATTGTCGTCATTTACAAAAATATTACCCTTACTGACTTGATAAAATCTCAGCAACAATTTTATGAGAGTGGTTTTACCAGAGCCATTTATACCAACTATCGCTATTTTTTCTCCAGCGTTAATTGTCAAATCAAAGTCCTTCAAAACATATTTTTCAGAATTTGGATATTTAAAGCTGATATTGTCCACCACAATTTTTGGTGGTTTTGCCAATTTTTTGATATCCAAATTGCCATCTGGAAAGCTTGGCTTCAATTCAAAAAACAAACGCACATCATCAATTCTCAAAGCCACTTCATACAGCCCCACCACATCAGTAAACAAAGAATTTAATGACTCAGCAAATCTATTAGCCATGCTAATATAAAAATATAGCTGCCCAATCAAAAGCTTTGCAGCCACCACCTTCATAATAATTGAAAAATAAACTCAAAAATTCACAAAAATATCAAAAAACGAAAACCCCATTTCGTATTTATAATTTCATTTTCTTATAGCCAATCATTTTGAAAAATATTTATCCAAAAAATCAGTATAAATTTTCTTTATATGGCTAGTGGCATTATACATGCTCAGCTCAATCATGTTGACTTTATACAAAAGATATTGCATTATCACTCTGTTTCTTCTGCGATATTCGGTGTTATCAAAAGTATATTGATAAACTCTTTTTGTAAATATAATTCCTTGAATATTTTTTATGGCTGTCCACGCAAAAACCACTCACACCAAACTTGGCAACAACAAAAAAACCGCCACACCAGCCACAACAGCGTTTATTAGTTCAGCAACAAAATACACAAACTGATAAAAAAGAGAGCTTATCTGGCCAATTTCATTTTTACCACGAATAATCACATTGTTGTTTTCTGGATCTTCCAAAATCGGTACACCCAATGTTTTGAAATGATCAAAAATAATGATATCAGAAAACAAATTAAACTTTTGTCACATTTTTGTGTTGAGATACCACTCAGCGATGTTGATTGACGCCGAAAAAAAGTTAAACAACACCAGCACAATCAATGGCATCACCAATGAATCAACATTTTGACCTCCTTGCAAAATCACCGATGCCTGATTTATGATTTTTGCCACAATCAAAAAATTGACCATGGCTTTGGTTCGTCAAATAATCTGCACAATAAACAACATCACGCCAGTAACTTTGTCTGGCTTTATATACAATTTAAACGCAAACCAAGATATCTCGAGCATACGTCTAAAAGATATCTTCTTTGTTTGTTTTTTGTCCATTTTAAAAATTTACTTTTAAAAACTAACACTCTTCTGCTGAAGAAGTTTTTCGGTTCAAGTGTTTGGCAATGGCTCACAATGCCGATAAAATCCCCAAGGCAGCACCAAAAAATATTTGGCTCAAAAGCAACCCCAAAATATTGGAGAAGAAAAAGCTTGTCATGCTCACCTCTCCCAAAAACAAATCAAATTTCCTGCCCAATGTGAGCACAAAAGGTATGTAAAAAATAAATGACAATACCGCAGCAATAAATCCATAGAAAAATCCTGCCAACAAAAATGGAGCTCTAATAAACCAGTTGGATGCTCCCACAAGCTTCATTATGCTTATTTCCTCTCTCATGGCATATATTGCCATTCTAATGGTATTGAACGCCACAATGGCAGCCACACTAGTCAAAATGGCTGTAATGATAATAGATCCTATTTGAAGCCCCTTTATAAGTCCTGTGGTTCTTTCTATCAAGTCCCTACTTTCTGTGAAATTCTTGCTTATTAATTTGTCTTTGTATATGGCCGTTTCCACATAAGACAACACTGCTGCATAATCTTCTGGTGTGTTGACTTTGATATTGACCGAAGCTGACAATGGATTTTCACCAACCTCTTCCAATGCCTTTAGCAATGTTTCGTTGTGACCATATCTTTCTTTAAAAAATGTCAACGCCTTCTCTCGAGAAATATATTCTGTTCTTGCCACTCCTTCCACCTTGCCTATTTCTTCTTGGATATTCAAAATCTCACCCTCATCCACGTCGGCTTTAAAATAAATGCTAATGTCTATTTTGTCTTTGAGGTGTTCCACAAAACGACCCGAAGTATAATTCATAATCAACACTCCCGTAAAAACCAAAATACTCAAAAACATTGTTATAATAGTGGCCACTGTCAATCAACCATTTCTTCGCAATATCAAAATGCCCCTATTAAAAATTCTTTTTAACTTTGTGCTCATTGATGTGCCCATAATATTTTATTTATCATTAATTTTATTACAAAACATATTTACCTTTTTCTTCATCTCTCACAATTCGTCCATTTTCCAAAGTAATCACTCTTCTGCCCAAGGTATTGACTATTTCTTTGTCGTGAGTCGACAAAATAATAGCAGTGCCTAGCTCATTGATTTTCAAAAGTAATCTGATTATTTCTCAGGTATTGATTGGGTCCAAATTGCCAGTTGGCTCATCAGCAATCAACAAATCGGGCTTTTGAATAATAGCTCTAGCAATAGACACTCTTTGTTTTTCACCAATAGAAAGTTGATGTGGAAAGTTATCTCCTTTATCGCTCAGCCCCACCAATCTCAAGACCTCCGGCACTTCTTCTTTTATTTTATCATCGCTATATCCAGCCACTTCCAAAGCAAATGCAACATTTTCAAATGCCGTAAGCTTGGGTAAAAGTTTGAAGTCCTGAAACACAACTCCCACTTGCCTTCTAAGCATAGAAATTTCGTTTGTGTTCATCAGAGAAATATCGCTATCATTAAAAAGAACTTGCCCGCTCGTTGGCTTTTCATCAGCAAAAAGCATTTTCAAAATAGTGGTTTTACCTACTCCCGATTTTCCCACCAAAGAGACAAATTCATTTTCCACCACATCAAAAGAAATATTATCCAAAACCAAGCAATTGTCGTTGTATGTTTTGGTGACATTTTTATAAGAAACTAAAGTCATAAATATTTTTTATATTTTAAGTAAGTATATTTTAACAGATAAAAAAATAAAGGTCAAGTGTAACAACAAAACCAAGCAAAAAATGCTTGGTTTACATTGTTATTTTGTTTTCTTTTTAAACAAATTTTGGGCACTTGCCTCTTTTGGCCCCTCTGAATCCTGATAAAGCGATTTCTTTCTGTCTTTGTATGACATCTCACATGGACTCGACAATCACTCCACCGCAATTTGGCAAATATACATATCTGGATAAAGCACTATCGGTATTTCTGCCTGATTGCTTATTTCCAATGTTATAGACCCTTCAAAGCCAGGATCAATAAATCCAGCAGTATGCACCATGAGCCCCATTCTTGCCAAGCTACTTTTCCCTTCTGCTCTAGCCACAATTCTTTTAGACAAAGTCATATATTCTTTTGTACTCACGAGCACAAACCTATTTGGATGCAAAATAAAACCTTTTTTCTTATCCACCTCGAATGTATCCATTATTTTTTTAAAATCCACTCCTTTTTTCAAATCCAAAGCCGATTCAGAAGTATGTTTAAAAGTTTTAAAAATTGAACCCAATTTTAAGTCAATCGAGGCAGCTTCAATCTGATCATTTGGAAGCTTTTCTCGAAAAATTAAATCACCATCTTTTATGGCTTTTTT
>CAYGJE010000040.1:0-5131 GCA_964350215.1 uncultured Candidatus Saccharibacteria bacterium
AAATTCTTTTTGGTGTCGCCTATTTCAATTGGGCAAACTGCCTCTACTTTTATTTCTGTTATGTTGCTGTCTCCTTTGAGCTCTTGGATTTTGTCAAATATTTTTTTGGCATGTTCTTTTTCTTGATCAGCTGTTTCCAGAAAAATGCCGGCTATTTGTTCAAACCCTTCCTTTTTGGCAATCTTGGCAAACATCGTGTAGCGATTGCGCGCTTGACTTTCGCCGATGTAGGCATGAGCCAAATTTTCTAAAGTTTTGTTCATAATAATTTTTTAGCTTTTTTAAATCTATTTAAAATTTATACAATTTTTTAATTTTTGTCAAGCAATTTTGTGATTTAAAACAAATCTCAAAAATTTAAATATTTTTGCCAGCAACGTATCCAGTGGTTCAGCACATTTGTAAGTTGTAGCCCCCCGTTTTGCCATCGATATCTAGCACCTCACCAGCAAAAGAAAGGTTTTCTATTATTTTTGATTTCATTGTTTTTTGATCAACTTCTTTGAGGCACACTCCGCCTGAAGTGACAATGGCGCTATCAAAGCCCATGTGATGATTGATGGTTATTTCTAAACCCTTGATTAACTTCAATATTTTTTGTCTTTCTTCTTTGGTGACAGCGTTGACTTTTTTGGTTTCACTGATCAAAGATATATCCACTATTTTGTCGGCTAGTTTTTGAGGCAACAGGTCATACAAAGAATTTTTGAAATTTTTGTTTTGATATTTTTGAAAATCGCTTTGTAATCTTTTGTCCAAAACGTCATTGGTTAGTGCTGGTTTTAAGTCGAGCACTAAAGTTACTTCGCCCTTTCTTAGTAGCTGTACCACTTCACCACTTATATTAAGTACAATAGGACCAGAAATACCAAAATGAGTAAGCAACATTTCTCCAAAAATTTTGGTTTTGGTGTTTTTGATTTTTAATTCTACGTTTTTGAGCGACAATCCGCTCAAACTCTTAACTCAAGCATCTTTTGTTTTGAGCCCAACTAATGCTGGCTTTAGCTCTGTTATTTTGTGGCCAAGTTTTTCGACTAGTTTAAATATTTCTCCGTTTGATCCAGTTACTGGATAAGAACATCCGCCACTAGCAATGATGTAGTTTTTGGCAAATATTTCATCTTCTGATTTGAGCAATAATTTGTCGATTTTGTTTTTGGTTTTGTATATTTTGATAACATTGCTGTTATATTTTGTGGTTACGTCCAATTCCTTTAGCTTTCTTTCCAAAAGACGCAACACGCTTTCAGCATCTTCTGCTTCTGGAAAATATCGACTTCCCCTTTCCACTTTAAGGTTTAGCCCATTTGATTTAAAAAATTCAATGGTTTCTTTTATACCAAACTGTGAAAAAGCCGAAAGCAAAAATTTACTTTCTTTGTTGTATTTTTGTATCATTATTTTGGGATCTTGTTCGTCGTGAGTGATATTGCATCTACCTTTACCAGTAAGCAATAATTTTCTGCCTAGTCGTTGGTTTTTGTCTAGTATGACAACTTTTTTGCCGTTTTGAGCAGCGCTGATAGCTGCCATTATGCCAGCTGGTCCGCCGCCAATTATGGCTACATCATATATTGTGTTTTGCATTAGTTTGATTTAGAAATAAATTATTAAATATCCGTTGGTGGTGTTGTCAACATAGTTTTTGATAAAACCACTATTAACAAAATCATTTAGAATTCTTCTCACTCGATAAATCAGCACTGGCTCATTGTCTTTAGAGTGAAGCCCTTTGCCCACTATTATTTGCAAATAATGATTGTCTTGTTTTTGACAGTTGATGATTTCTTCGGTAAATAAATCAGCCAAATAATGCAAAGAAACGTTTGTTCCTAGATGGTGGCAATCAAATATTGGGACTGGCTTGACTTGGTCTGACATGTTTAAAATTTTATTGATTAAATGGTTTTGTTTTTGTGAAATCAGGTATTAAATTTTTGCTGGCATTTTCTTCTATTGGCTGGCACCAACCGTTTTCAAAATCAAGATTAAGCAACATTTCAAATGCTTGGTCATATTCTTGTTGAGTTATGTTGCGATTGATTTCTGGAATTTCATTTGCTTTGTAGAGTGGTTCGTATTGAGTCATCAAACTTATGATGATGTTTGGATCAAATCCTCGTATTGTTTGCAATGCATCTAGTGTGTTTTGGATGTTGTTTGGCAAAATCAAATGTCTCACAATAACTCCTTTTTGCATGATATCATTTTCGAAAATATTTTGTGGCTGCTGACGTATCATCTCCAAGATATTTTGTGTGGCTACTGCGCTGTAGTTTTTAACTTTTGAATATTTTTCGCCTAGTGCGTCAATGCTATATTTGTAGTCCGGTAAATATATATCGATTAGACCTTTTAATTTTTCTAGATCTCCTGGCCTTTCACATGAGTTGGTGTTGTAGACGATTGGCAGATGAAGTCCTTTTTCTTTGGCCACTGTTATGGCTTGTTTTATTTGATCTATTCATATGGTGGGCGTGACTAGGTTGATGTTATGGACGTCTTGGCTTTGTAGATCCAGCATAATATCAGCTAGCTCGGAAATTTCATAATCATTGCCTATCCACTCTTGTGATATTTGGTAGTTTTGGCAAAATTGGCAATGCAAATTGCATCCAGAAAAAAATATTGTGCCTGACCCATTGGCTCCCGATATAGCTGGTTCTTCACCAAAGTGCTTTCCAAAATGAGCAATTTTTAATTTCATATTTTATTTTTTATTTCTAAAGTTGAATATAAAAACAAAACATCAAATAACTCATATTACGAGAGATGCAATTTCTGGTATAGCTAGTCCTATTTTGTAAAATCACATCCATATAACAAAAGATGCCATTCAAAGCAAAACCAAAATAGCTGCCACTGCTTGAGTAAAAATGGCCAGCTTGCGATTGCTTTCTTTTAAGCTGGCACCAAAAAACAACAGCCCAAACGGGAAAAAAGTAAAAAGAGATATCGCAAAAATAAAATGAATTAAATATTCTTCTGTGAAAATACCTATAAAGGTAAGCATTATTGACGATGCCATCAAAAACATTCGGCCTCATCAATTGAATTTATTTTTTTCTACTACTGACATTGTGAATATGCCAAGCGACAAACCACTCATTATCAAACTAAAATTAAAAAAATCACTGTGGACTCCAAGTTGACTAAGCGAGTCGGTGATTCAGCAAAAACCCGCATAATATGAAAAAATAATACTCACAAAAATCAACAAGAAGTTGAGTAGCAATCACTCTTTAGGTATTTTTAAAAATTTTTCTATCATATTTTGATGTTTTTATTTTGCTGATTAATTTGTTAAAATCTTTTTTGTTTTGTATGGATATGGCTAATTTTCGAAGGTCTTTGGCGTTGCTAAAATGTTTTAAATAACCAGCCAAAAACTTTCTCATGTCGGTGTATGTTCTTGATTTGTCATATTTGAGGTGATAGTTGAAATGCTTTGTTATGATGTTGGCCAATTGTTTGTTTGTAAATGATATGTCTTTATTTTGCTTAATTTCTTTAAACACTCATGGACGTTGCATTGCAAAACGACTCAACATCACACCTTTTATTTTGCTTTTGGATATTTCTTGTTTGGCTGATTGCCAGCTATCGATGTCGCCATTTAAAATGACTGGTATGTTGAGCTGGTTGGCAATATTGTGGATTGCTTCTTTATTTGAATGCCCAGTGTATTTTTGAACAACAGTGCGTCCATGAATAGTGACGCAATCAATGCCTATTTTCTCAAGCTCCAAAAGAAAAGGTAAAACATCTTCTTTGTTGTAGCCCAATCTAGTTTTTACTGATAATTGCCCGCTGTAGCCCTGTCTGATTTTGGTTACAAAATCAATGGCTTTTTGATAATCCTTGAGAAAAGCAGACCCAGACATGCTTTTGATTATTTTGGGCGCTGGGCATCCAAGGTTAATATCAATGCCGTCGGGATTGAGTTTTTTGTCTATTATGTTGATGGCCTTGATCATGATATCACTATCATAGCCAAACACCTGCGCTATCACTGGCCGCTCATGTTTTGAAAATTGAGCAATTTTTAAAGTTTCTTTTTCATTATACATTATGGCATTGCTGGACACCATTGGCGTGAACACAACATCGGCTCCAAAATGTTTGCACATTTTCATAAGTGGCTGAGTGGATATTCCAGCCATTGGCCCAAGGATAAAAATTGGTTTTTTGATTTTTTTCCAGCTAAAAGACATATGTATTTTGTTTTATTTATAATATACTAACAAATATACGTGTTTTTTGCAAATAAAAAAGGCACCCCCTATTGGGATGCCTTTTGGGTTTGTTACCAGTTTTTTAGGTAAAGTAGTTCGTGTGAAACATAATATTGGCACCATAACAACTCGAGTTTGTTTTCCATAGCTCTTCTGATCCTTTCTACAAAGTCGTTTACTTCTCCTCCTCTATTAGATAAGATTTGCTTTATAACTTCGCCGTTGGATAAAAAAATTTCTCCGCTTATAAAGTTCCCTTTTTTAACTACAATT
Organism: uncultured Candidatus Saccharibacteria bacterium; assembly: GCA_964350215.1. Classification (GTDB taxonomy): domain Bacteria; phylum Patescibacteriota; class Minisyncoccia; order UBA6257; family JAKLIH01; genus CAYGJE01. The sequence continues at coordinate 4,512 of CAYGJE010000040.1, forward strand.
TTTTCATTTTCCACAAAAACTTGGATGTCTCCTTTTTTTAACAATGCCCCTTCTTTATTCACCACAATATCATAATCTTTTTCGTTGGTTATGTATGTGTTGCAATACTGAATAAAAGCAAATCCTATTCTGCCGATCGGCTTGTTTGGCTTGCCTATCATTTCTGCAAATGGATGGAGCAGTGGATCGTTGTAGCGAAGATGAAGAGGATCTATTCGCATAACGGGCCTTTCCTTGTGTGTTACTAAAACAAATTTACTTTCAAAATGTGGTCGCAAAACAGTAAAAATGTTTTTTTGAAATTCAATACTTTTTGATCCCGTTGCACTGTCTTCTCTTAAAACCACTCTTTCTGTGTCTTGTAGCGGTAAAAATAAATTGTCGAACAATGTTTGAACTCTCGGATCACTATGTTCCATTTTTTCTCCTTCTATGTAAATGTTCTAGAAATTTATTATACCATATTTTTTCTATATTGCAAGTGCCCCCACACTGATCGTCATTTGTGTCTTATCATAAATTTTGGATAACATCCTATCATTGTTTTAACCAATTTTTTAGTTTGGCGCAAGGTTTCCGTTTTTTAAAATTACGCTTGCAATTTTAAAAAATAATGACAA
>CAYGJE010000041.1:0-5084 GCA_964350215.1 uncultured Candidatus Saccharibacteria bacterium
GCCAGCTTTATAGCAAGGAAGACATTCCGCGCTATTGCGAAAGCAGAGCTTAGTGACCCGACACCACTTTGTAGAAAGGGTGGAGATTTCGGATAAAAGTTACTCTAGGGATAACAGGCTGGTGGAGCCCGAAAGTTCACATTGACGGCTCCGTTCGGCACCTCGATGTCGGCTCATCTTATCCTGGGGCTGAAGCAGGTCCCAAGGGTTCGGCTGTTCGCCGATTAAAAAGATACGCGAGCTGGGTTCAATACGTCGTAAGGCAGTATGGACTCCTATCTACTACGGGCGTTAGATATTTGAGAGGACTTGACCATAGTACGAGAGGACCTGGTTGAACGAACCTCTGGTGTGTCGGTTGTACTACCAAGTGCATTGCCGAGTAGCTAAGTTCGGATGAGATAAACGCTGAAAGCATCTAAGTGTGAAACTCACCTCAAGATTAGATATCTTAGGATCCTAAGAGATTATTAGGTTGATAGGCTCTAAGTGTAAGACCAGTAATGGCTTTAGCTGAGGAGTACTAATTTCCATTTCCTCATCTTTATTAAAGTATTAAAGTACTTATATATATTTTATTCCTTATTCTTTTTCAAAACAAAAATTGGGCTGGTGATTAATTATAATATGTCCCACTCGTTTCCATTTCGAACACGGTAGTGAAAGTGTTATGACTCGATAATACTCGCAAGGGGAAAGTAGAGTTTGCCAGCTCTTATATGTCGGCGGTTTTGGTTTTACCAAAGCCGCTGGCTTTTATTATTACAAAAAATAAAAATATTTTTTGTTGCTTTTTATTTAAAAATTTAGTATAATGTGTTTAAATAAAATATATACAAATATGTCCAAAAGATTATTCAAACAAATTGTGATAAGTTTTTTTACAAGCATTTTTTTGTTTGTTTTTTTGTTTAGTGTTTTCAAGTTGCTATCAATAGAAAAACAACCATTTGATCAAAGAAAGGCCGATATTAGCAAGTTAAAACCACTAGAATACGAGCCAAGTGCTTTTTGAGTAAAGCAAGGTGAAAGAATTTTTGTTTATAGCAGAGTGCTAAACCCAAACGAGCAATGAGGTTTAAAAAAGTTTGAATATTCGTTTTCTCTTGTTTCACAAGAAGGCGAAAATCAAGTTGTCACTCATGTTGTCAACGGAGAAGATTATATTTTACCCAATCAAACAAAATACATAATTTCTGTTTTTCCAGACAGCAAAGTTTCTTTTGATCTCGTGGCTTTTAACACCAAAGTCAATCAAAATTTTTGAGAAAAACTAGACAATGAGGAGTTTTTAAAAGCTGATTTGTTTAGCATCACCAACATCGATTTGAAGATGGGCTCTGGTGAAATTGTTGCTGCCGCTCAAACCCAATCATCGGTTTTTTATGAATTCAAAAAAGATTTAAAAAGAGGTGATACTGGTGAAGATGTGTTTAATTTACAATCGGTTTTATCAAAAGACAGCACAATATATCCTGAAGGAGTGGTAAATAGCACATTTGATTTAGCAACCTACAAGGCAGTAATTCGATTTCAAAATATGGCTGGCATAAGTCCACAAACAGGAATTGTGGACTACAAAACCAGAGAGGTTTTAAACAAAATGTTTGCGTCTTCAAAGTCACAAAGCATTCAGCAAGCATCAGGAGTCACGTTCAATGACAATTTAAAATTTGGCGATAAGGGTTCAGAAGTAAGAGAATTGCAAAGAATTTTGGCAATGGATCCCTCGGTATATCCCGAAGCTAGGATCAACGGCAATTTTGATTATTTGCTTAAAAGAGCGCTCGAAAGATTTCAAGAAAAGCATTCGCTAAGTAAAACAGGTGAATTTGATACTCCCACAAGAACCAAACTAAACTCTGTTTTAAATGCCTCAAGCAGCACTGGCCAAATACTTCAAGGGCTTACGGCTGAACTTGCGTTCACGGTTTTCAACAATTCCAACACTTCATTTGGCGAAGTTGCGTTGGTTGGTTTTTTGTGCAACAGTCAAAACTCTGTTGTGGCCATATCCAAAAGCATAGTTAATCTAGAAGCTCAGAAAAACAGAAGAGCATCTTTTTCTTGAGAACATACCATCGACAAAAATGTAAATGTATGTCCAGGTGGATTACAAGCATATACCAATGTGTTTGACAACAATAATATTATAAAATAAAATGACATATTTAATCAAAAATTGAAAAATATTTGTCAGTGTTTTTTTGTTGACCAGTTTTAGCTTGTTGATATTGGCTAGTTTGAGCATGAACCCCACTGACAATCTAAATGTTTTTTATCGTCAGCTTGCTTTTTTTGTGGTATCTTTTGTGTTTATGATTTTGTTTTCGAAACTTGACTACAACTTATTTAAAAATCATTCTTTTTTTGCTCTTAGCAATTATTTGTTGTGAAATTTTGCATTGCTAACTCTTTTGGTTGTTGGCTCAGCTACTAGAGGTATCACTGGTTGATTTAATTTTGGATTTTTTAGTATTCAGCCAATTGAATTTATGAAATTGGCGTTGATATTGGTGCTGGTCAAATTTTTACACAGAAGAAATCTAGAAATATGAAATTTAAAAAACATTATTGTTTCGGGTATTTTTTTGGGAATACCATCTTTGTTTGCATTACTTCAGCCCGACTTTGGGCCAGTGGTTATAATGTTTTGTGTGTGGCTGACTTTGCTTTTAGTGTGTGGACTCAGACCAAAACATTTGTTTTTGATGTTGGCAGGATTGTTGATTGTGGGCACAGTTGGTTTCAATTTTGTGTTACACAAATATCAACGCGATCGTTTGATTTCTTTTTTAAATCCAAATCTTGATCCATCAGGACTCAACTACAACCAACGTCAATCAATGGTGGCAGTGGGAAGTGGTCAGTTTTGAGGCAAAGGTCTTGGCTGAGGCACTCAAACCCAACTCCAATATTTACCAGAAACAAAAACAGATTTTATCTTTGCCTCTATTGCTGAAGAGCTGGGTTTTTTGGGCGTTTCGGTCGTTTTGGGCTCATTTTTGTTGATGTTTAGCTACTTTTGAGACGCCTTGCTTGTGTCCAAAAACAATTTTAGCAAATTATTGATAATTGGCTTTGGTATCAAAATCTTTGTGGAAATGACCATAAACATTGGCGCCAATATCGGTTTGTTGCCGGTTGTTGGTGTGGCGTTGCCATTTGTGAGCTTGGGTGGCTCCCATTTAATAGTCGATTTTATTATGATAGGAATGCTTCTTAATATTGTCAATGGACGTAATTACTAATCTATGAAAAAATATTTAAAAATTGTATTATCTTTGGTCTTACTTTTTGCGGTTGTTTTTGTTTTAATGGGCGTGAGTCAAAAAACATTGTTAAATCAAAAAACATTTGTAATCCAAAAACAAGAGTCCTTTCTTGGAATTGCTGATCGGCTTTTAAAGGAAGGAATTATCAAAGATAGCAACTTGTTTGTTTTGTATGCGTTTTTTAAAGCCGAATACAAATCAATCAAACCAGGCACTTATATTTTTGATGGCAAAATTTCGATAAAAGATGTTTTGCATTTGCTTAAAAATAATAAAGGAATTTCTATCACCATACCAGAAGGATACAATATTTTTCAGATAGAAGGATTGCTTTTGGACAACAATATAATATTGGAAAAAGGAAACTTAGTAAATTACAAGATAAAAGATTTGTCAAATAGTTTTGAAAAATATGAATTTTTAAAGTTGGCAAATGGGGAAAACAATTTAGAGGGATTTTTGTATCCCAACACTTATTATTTTTTGGAAAACACAAACGTTGAAGAGGTCTTGCAAAAATTTTTAGACAATTTTGACGAATATATTTATCAAAAAGTCAAAAATGATGTTACTCAAGATACTTTCTATGAAAAACTTATAAAAATATCTTTATTAGAAAAAGAAATATATCACAAAATAGATATACCTTTGGCAATGAGCGTGCTTGATAATCGCTTGGAAGAAGGCATGAGATTGCAGATAGATGCCACTTTATGCTATGCAAAAAATATGCTACAATATGAAAAAGGAGAAGAGCTTTTGTGCAATAAGGTCTTATCCTCAGACAAGCAAATTGAGTCAGAATACAATACCTACAAAAACTCTGGACTAGTAAAATCGCCAATAGCTAATGTCGATTTTGAAACATTTAAATTCTCTTTGGAACAAGTTGAGACAGATTATTTTTATTATATTACCACTCCAGTTCAAAATAACACCATTTTCGCTAAGACATTGGATGAGCATAATGTAAATATAAGAAAGTACCTTAGATAGGAACACAATATTCTAATAACCCCTAAACCTTTAGAAAGCTTTCTAAAGGACGGGCCTACGGCTAATAACCCAATATTCTAAACAAAATGCGAATGCAAAGACAGAATAAATTAAATACAAAAACATAATGGAAAATAAAAAGTCATTGATTCTAAAACTTAGCAATTTTCTAAACAAATTGCCAAATATTGGACCAAGACAGGCAAAGAGATTGGCCTATTTTTTGGCTAGGTTGAGTCCAGATAGTTTGGAAGAAGTGGCAAAATTGTTTTGAGAAATGGCCAAAGATATTGCTATTTGCGAAGAGTGTTTTTGTGTTTTTGAAAAAGACAATAAAGATCAAAAAATTTGTTCCATTTGTTCAAATGTGGCTCGAAAAAATAAGTTTATTTGTGTGGTAGAAAAAGACACCGATATTATTTCGATAGAAAAAACAGGGAAATACAAAGGAGTGTATTATGTGTTGGGAGGATTGCTCAATTCTTTTGAAGACAATGTGGATGAAAAAGTTCGTATATCAGGACTAGCCAAAAAAGTAAAAAATTTGGCTAAAACAAAAGAGCCAGTTGAAGAAATTGTGCTGGCATTAAATTTGACGGCCGAAGGATATTTAACAACAGGAGAAATCAAAAAAGAATTGCAAGGATTAAATGTTAAAATAACTCAATTGGGAGTTGGCTTGCCTATTGGTAGTGAAGTGGAATTTGCCGACACCGAAACCCTCATAGAATCTTTTAAAAACAGGGGTTAAACTTGCCAAAAAAGCCCTTTTATTATTAGCTATTTTGTGGGAAAAGTGTTGATAAATAACTA
>CAYGJE010000042.1:0-4988 GCA_964350215.1 uncultured Candidatus Saccharibacteria bacterium
ATGTTCTCCGGGATAAGCAAACAGGTCTATTAGTAAAAAATAAAAATGAATTTGATATATGGTTTTATTTGAGTGGCAGGGCTGTATTTGTTGATTGCCTTTTCAACAATTTTTGTTTATGTTTTTTTGTCCATAAAAATTGCCGCTTCTGCTAGAAAATTTGTTAGATATTCCGATGCCCCAACAATTGCTTTTTTTGGAGACAGTACTGCCTATGGAGTGGGGTCTTCATGTCCGGAAAAAAGTTTGCCTGGTCTGGTAGCACTCAAAAACCCAAAATATACAATCATAAATGATTCAAAAAATGGATCATATATTCGAAATGTTACATCAGTTTTGAGTCATCAAAAAGTATTTGATATTTTGTTTGTGTGTTGCGGGGGGATAGATATCTTAAGAATGAGAAATGAAAAAGTTATTAAAAACGACTTGAGAGAGCTTTTTGAAGAAATGATAAAAAAATCAAAAAAATCAATTTTTGTAACACCGTTGAACCTTGGTTTTTCTTCGGCGTTTCCATGATTTTTAAAAGGTCTTTTTTTAGAAAGATCAAAAGCAGTAGGGAGATTGATAGAAAAAGAAGCAAAAAATTTTCCAGAAATTATTGTAGTAAATAATTTGCTTGAAGATGGGCCCGATATAGCATTCAAATATAATCTTGTTTGTTGTGATGACAAAATACACCCCAACGATGATGGCTATAAATGGGTTTTTGAAAAAATGAAACAAAAAATTAAAATAAGGGGATTAAATTTGTAGATATGGAGATACGAGCTGATTTGCATATACATTCAAAGTATTCTAGAGCCACAAGTCCAAATATGGATTTGGAAAGTTTGAGTAAGTCAGCGAAAATAAAAGGGCTGGATGTTTTGGCAACAGGTGACTTTACGCATCCAAAATGAATAAGTGAAATAGATTCAAAGCTTGAGGAGGACAAAGGTCTTTTGAAGTTTAAAAAATCAAAAGACAATTTTAGATTTATTTTGGCCACAGAGATTAGTAGTATTTACAAAAAAAATGGCAAGTGTTATCGAAATCACAATATTATTATTTTGCCATCTATTGAGGCAGCCAAGAATTTTAACAAAAGATTGGTTGATTTGAAGTGCAATATATCTTCTGATGGTAGACCGATAGTTGGGCTTGATCCAAAAAAATTGATTGAAATAGCCATGGAATGTGATCCAAAGTTTATGTTTATACCAGCGCATATTTGGACTCCTTGATTTTCTTTGTTTGGCTCAAAATCGGGCTTTGACAAAATGGAAGATTGTTTTGAGGAATACACGCCGTTTATAAAGGCCTGTGAGACAGGGCTCTCGTCTGATCCAGAAATGAATTGATTGGTGAGTCAGCTCGACAATGTGAACTTGGTTTCTAATTCAGATTGTCACTCGCCGGAAAATATTGCTAGAGAGTGCAATGTTTTTGATTGTGATGTATCTTATGATGGATTGTATGATGTGATAAATACTCCCAATTCTGATAAATTTTTATACACAGTGGAGTTTTATCCTGAAGAAGGCAAATACCACTATGATGGACATTTAAAATGCGATGTTTGCTTTAGTCCAGAAGAAACAAAAAAACATGATGGGTTGTGCCCGAAATGCGGCAAGCCATTGGTGATAGGAGTGATGAATAGGGTGGCTGAATTGAGTGATAGAACATTAGCAGAAGCCCAAAAGATAAAAAAAGTTCCTTTTAAATCGCTTATTCCTTTGAAAGAGATTATTGCCCAAAAGATTGGCGTGGGTGTGAAAAGTCAAAAAATTTGTAAATATTATGACAATATGATTGATTTGTTGGGAAGTGAGTTGGATATTTTGATAAAAATGGAAAAGAGTGATTTTGAAAAGCATGGTTTTGGCGAAATTGGCGATATGATATCAAAAATGAGGTCTGGGCAAGTGACTAGAAGTCCTGGATTTGATGGCAAATATGGCAAGATTGAAATAAAAGAATAATGCGTGATATCTTTTAGATTTGTTGTTTTTGTGCTATACTTTATTTAATAATAAATACAAAATATGATAGCAATTTATATTTTAAATAAAATTTTTAAACAAATCGGTTACTTTTTCAAACATTGATATGTGGATGGTTTTTGATTTTGATATCATCAATATGTGGTGCTCGTCAGAAAGTTTGATCGCAAGTGAGCGTTATTCACCACGGTAAAAAATTTGTTTAGACCGCTTTATCAGGATTATAGCTTTGCAGGGTATTTTATTGGCATTGGTTTTAGAATAACTAGATCTTTGTTTGCTGCGTGCATTTATGCGGCAGTTACTTTTGTGTTTGCTTCTTTGTTTTTTCTTTGGGCAATGGTTTTGCCTTCTTTAATATTTAAAACTTTTAAATAAAAATTATGCTTTCACTATTTAACCCTCAAAGTAAAATATTTAGATGTAATTTTGATAAGTTGCGATTTAATCATTGATATTGCAAAGTGATTGACTTTGTGGTGGTTCTTTTTTGATTTGTGATTTTTGTGGCAGGACTTATTTTGACCTCCAATCAAAACACTCAATATGTGGGCGTGATAATGCTGTTGGTGGTGCTCGATGTGTATCTCAACAAAAATAATTCTGACAAAAAAATTACACTAGAAGAAGTAAGCAAGAAAAATATTTTGGTGGATAGTTTTTTGAGAAGAGACGTAGAAAACATTATTCTTAAAAGTTATTTTTATTCTTTAAAACACAAAAAAGATTTTAGATTGATTTTGTTGAGGAACTTGCTAAAAGACAAATTGATTTTTTGTGCTTTTATAAAAATGGACATCAAGCCAAGCGAAATTTTGAGTGTTATAAATGGTGAAATTGACAAGACGGTTTCTTTGCCAAAAACAGAATTGGTGGCGTATGTCAAAAGATTGGTGATAGCTTCGTTTAACGAAGCAGTGTTTGTGAGTGGCAATCAAATCACAAAAATGGCGTTGATTTTGGCATTGTTTAAGGAAAATGATGGAGGACTTATCAATGTGTTGAAAGCTCGTTTTTCTTTTGACTATAGCGATTTAAATAATGCTTTAATACTTATGAGTTCACCGGTGCCAAATATTGATCATTTGATTTCGGGAGTTGGTGATTTTTTTAGATTGCGCATGAAGTATGGTTACAAGTTTAGAGTGGATAGAGCTTTTATGTCCAGGATTACCGATTATTTGGACAAAGTTTCTATTGATTTGACTTATCTTGCCCAAAAAATGCAAATTGGTTTGTTGGTTGGTCATGATCGAGAGTTTGACCAAATGGTTCAAATTTTGGTGAAGGGCGGCAACAACAATATCATGCTTATTGGCGAGCCAGGAAGCGGCAAGGAAACAATGGTAATGCACTTGGCACGGAAAATAGTTTTTGATGAAGTACCTCAGTCCCTTTTTGATAAAAGGATGGTGATGCTTAATATTGGAGACATCACTCAGGGAGCAGAAAATGTTGGCGAAATGCAAAAAAGATTGTCTTTGCTTATGAAAGATGTGCTGGAAGCAGGCAATATTATTTTGTATATTCCAAATATCTACACCCTAAAGCAAACAAACATTGAAAACACAGGCATGAATGCGGCTGATTTTTTGAAACCAATTTTGCAATCAAGTTTGATACCAGTGATTGGAAGTTCCACGGCCTATGAATACCACACAATCATTGAAAAAGATGCCGAATTTGCAAATATATTCGAAAAAGTAAAAGTGGAAGAAGTTACTGAAAAAGAGGCAGTTAGAATTTTGAGTTATGAGGCGCTGGCTCTTGAAAGAGTTCATAGAGTGCTGATTACTTACAAGGCAATCAAAAGAGCAGTGTCGTTGGCCAAAAAATATTTATCAGATAAACTTTTGCCAGGGTCAGCTAGTGAGTTGATGAGAGAGGCAATTTCATATGTAAAAGCATCAGGCAAAAAAGTTGTCTATGAAGACGACATCGTTTTGTTGGTAGAAAACAAAACCAGGATACCAGTCACAAAGGCAGCGCGGGGTGAGGCCGATGATTTGTTAAATATGGAAAATATAATTCATCAAAAACTTGTGAACCAAGAAGAGGCAGTCAAATCAGTGAGCGATGCATTACGAGAATATCGAGCTGGGCTATCTAAGAGCAAGGGGCCAATTGCTACTTTTTTGTTTGTGGGTCCTACGGGAGTTGGCAAAACAGAATTGTCAAAAGTTTTGGCAAATATTTATTTTGGAAGCGAAGAAAAAATGATAAGATTTGATATGGCAGAGTTTCAAGATGATGACTCAATAAGCAGATTTATTGGTAGTCAAGATGGCAAGACAGTTGGACTTTTGACTGAGGCAGTCAAACAAAATCCTTTTTCTTTGGTTTTGCTGGATGAGTTTGAAAAGGCAAATCCAAAAATATTGAATTTATTTTTGGCGGTTTTCGATGAAGGTAGATTGACTGATCGACTAGGTAAATTGGTTGATTTCAACAATACCATTATTATTTGTACATCCAATGCATTGTCTGATTTTATTAAAGATGAAATAGACAAGGGCACAGATTACAATATATTGTCTGATATGCTCAAGAAAAAATTGACAAGTGTGTTTAGACCAGAGCTTTTAAATCGTTTTTCAAAGATTTTGATATTCAAGCAACTCTCTGAAGCTCATATTTTGGAAATTGCAAGATTACATCTAAACAAGCTAAAAAATATATTGCTCAAAGAGCAGTCAGTGTATTTGGAAATTAGTGAAAATGCAGTTAAAAAAATTGCTGATATTGGATATGATCCTGCTTTTGGCGCAAGGCCTTTAGAAGGAGCCATAAGAGAAAGTATTCGAAACAAATTGGCTAGCGCAATTCTTCGACAAGAGTTTAAAAAAGGAAATGTTGTTTTGGTGGATTTTGTGGAAAATGAGTTTGTGCTGAAAGTGGTGGGAAATAAAAATTAAAAAAACAATATTCTAATAACCCAATAACCTAATATTCTAAACAAAATGCAAATGCAAAAGACAAAGGTCAAAACTATAAATT